>JAPPHZ010000008.1 GCA_028820935.1 bacterium
GCCACCTCCTAGCAGTGCCCCCGAAGCGGCGCAGCACCTCGTCGATGCCCTCCACCAAATGCGCCTGATCCTGGCGGTCACTCAGCCACGCCCGGAACCTGCCCGAATGTGACAGCACACCCACCAGCACGAACACGGTTGATCCCCACGGGGTGTCGCCCAGCTCCAGCCAGTCCCACTGGCATTCCTCGCCCGCCGGATGGTCGATGATCGCCACCACCGGCCGGCCCCGAGTTCCCCGCACACGCCGCACACGCCGGACGCAGCCCCCGGTTCCGGATCTTGCGGTTGAACGTCACATAGCTCTGCCCATAACCCAAAGCCTTGGCCTCGTCGAACAGCACCGTCGCCCACACATGGGGATCGTCGGCCAGCCGCTGCCGCACATACGGTTCGAACCCGTCGAACACATCCGGCGCCGGTCTCCGCCGCGCCGGAACCTCCCCCGACAGGTGAGCCCGCACTGTCTTGCGGTCTCTACCCAAATGGCGGGCAATAGCCGAAATCGACCATCCCCGCTTCCTCAACGCGTGTGCTTCCACGTATTCCTCCTGTGCCAACATCAGCCGTGGGGCCACCGTCTCCTCGCTGCCGGACCTGACAGTCAGCAGCTTGGAGAGGACCCCACTCAGAACAGAGCACCTCCAGTATGAGTGAATTTCGACGATCGTCAACACTGCCGCTACCTCTACATGCCCCGCCTGGCCGGCTTCGGCGTGCTCGCCGCAGCCATCGCCCGGGGAGTGGCCGATCTGAACTGGCAGCACGACACCTTCGCCTACGCCGACACCTACGACCCCGAAGGGGACCGCTACCCCGGCCTCGTGACCGCCGCAGGTGGAGTTGACCCAGAGCCTCACCGCAGTGCTGGTCCGTCCTGCCCGGGCCATGGCCCAACTGGACGCCGAGTCACCATCCGACGAAGAAGACGAGGTCCCCGATGACTTCGGGGACGCCTGGCACCTCGGACCCGACTCGCCCCAGCCTCCGGCCACGCAACAGCCCACCCGCTTCTACGGCCGGAAGGAACTGGATACGGTCCGCGCCATCCGCGACCTGGGCACCATCCTCGAAGAGGTCACCAAACACCTCGACGGAACGGGCAAAGAGGTCACCATCACCGTGGAGATCAACGCCCGCTCCGACGGCTACGACACCCGTACCCAACGCATAGTCAAGGAAAACGCCACCCAACTCGGCTTCGACTCCCACGAATTCGAAGACTGACGCGGATCGCTCGCGCCTGTGGCCCACCGTGTCGCTATCGAGGCGATGGTCAGTTCGCATGCATACTGGTGTCACTGCCATTATGATGCTGTCATGGCTGTCCAGATCACGATCAGAGGGGTGCCGGAGGACGTCCGCGACGAGTTGGCCGCCCAAGCCGCGCTCAACCGCCAGTCCATGCAGGAGTTCCTACGTGGCGAATTGGAGCGGATCGCCGCCCGGCCACCTGTCAATGTCTGGCTGCAAGAAGTGCGGCGCCGCACTGCAGCGGCAGGGACCGTTGTGCCGGCCTCTCTCATCCTCGAAGCCCGCGACGCCGACCGGAGGTGAGTGGCGTTATCGACGCGTCGGTGCTCGTCGCGGCGCTGGTCGATTCGGGTCATGATGGTGTCTGGGCCAGGCGCGCGATCTTGGAGGGCCCGCTTGCCGCGCCGGAATTGGCGCTCGTCGAGACCAGCAACCTCCTGCGCAGGCTGGAACTGTCGGGATCGGTCTCACGCCTGGAAGCCACTGCTGCCCACCGTGATCTGCTTCGGCTGAAACTCGATGTGTACCCATTCGCGCCTTTTGCCGACCGCGTATGGGAACTCCGGTCGAATCTGACCAGTTACGACGCCTGGTACGTGGCCTTGGCCGAAGCTCTCGACTGGCCACTGCTGACACTGGACCGCCGCATCGGCCGAGCCGGCACACCTCTTTGTGAGGTACTGGTTCCTCCACCCCGCGGCTAAGGACCGGAGTTGCCGAGGTTGGCGCTGGTACCGATACACGGTACAGTTGATGACGATCAGTGGGATTCCCCGGAGTCGATCGTCACAGTGAGTGGGTGATTGGGAGCATCAAGCACCGAGGGCTCGGAAGGGCGCATGGACGTGGGGACTTCCGCGGGGTTCACGCCACTCATGCGAACCGGATCGCGGCGATCCTGTCGGACCTTGACGCGGCCAGCGCGGTCTCGGATCTTGATCTTCCGACCTACCGGCTCCATCGGCTCAAGGGCAGCTTGGAGGGATTGTGGAGCATTCGGGTGTCGCGCAAGTGGCGGATCGTGTTCCGTTTCGAGGATGGCGACGCCCACAATGTGGACTTGGTCGATTACCACTAGGAGAAGGAGAGAGGCCAATGGCTGTTGAGTATCCCGCCCATCCAGGGATCAGTGTCCGTGAGGGGTGCTTGCAGGGACGCCTTACTGTCACCGAGGCAGCACGAAGGCTGGGCGTAGCCCGCCACACCCTATCGCGCGTTTTCAATGGCCACTCGGGCATCTCAGCGGAGATGGCCATCCGTTTCGAGAAGGTCGGGTGGTCCAACGCCGACTTCTGGATGCGCCGCCAAGCTGCCTATGACCTTGCTGTGGCCCGGCGCCAGGAAGCCCAGATCGTCGTTGAATCCCATGAGCAGGGGGTACTGGCATCCATGGGTCGACCTTGAGCGCGGTGAATCCCTCGGCGGCGCTCTGAGCTTCTTCTAAGGACCGGCACCGGGTCAGTAATGTGTTTGACCGCACCGGCCGGGCCAACATCGGCCACGCCCTAGAAACCGCCGTCCTCATCGAACTGGAACCACGCCGGCGCGAGACCACCTACGTACGCACCCACGACGGTTACGAAGTCGACTTCCTATAGTGATGACATCCCGGCGATGACCGAGCAGGACCTCCAGCGCATCTTGCTCCCGCCGTAGGGGACTCACTCTCGGCTACGGTGTTTGTGCGAGCAGGGTGGGAGGTCTACCTGGTGACGGTTGATGGTCGGCTTCGCTCTGCCCAGCGCCGGAGCGTTGGTGTTCCGGGTTGGTGTCTGCTAGCCGCCAGCGGTAAGTTTCGGGAGCGCGGAGTTGAGGTTTGAGGGGCCTATTGGCCAGTCGACGTTTCGGGTGAGGGTGCTGCCGGCGCGTGCTGGGTACCTGACGAGACCGGACGACACGGCCGGGGTGGTGGAGGCGATCCGGGAGGCCTCTACCCGTTGGGCTGGTTACTCCGAGCCGATCATCCCGGTCCCTGCGTCGGATCCGATTGATGGTTGGTGGCTTCAGACGTTGGACACCGCCGCGGTGGACGGGCTGGTCAACGTCAACATCGACCCCGACACAGCCGAAACGGTAGCCGAGACGCTCGGTCTGCCCGTTGTCGGCTTGGCTGATATCGACACGTCCGGCCGGACGCAGTTCTCTACCCATCCAGCAAACCTGCAGCAAACAGGACTGCGGTTCGATGGACAGACGGCTATTTTGGCCAGAGCCGACGGTGCCCTGTGGGAAAAGACCGCCGCGGGTGACCTCACCGCGGACCAAGAAGCAGATTGTGAGGGCGTGTCGGTGCGGGTGTGGCGACCAGCAACCGCAGACCTGATCGGTCGGGCGCAACTCGAAGAGACGTGTTGGCTTGACGTCGGAGCGGTGGACTTCGCCGAACATCAAATGGTGGGAGGCCCGTTTGCTGCGCCGACGATTATCTGGGTTACCGAGCCCGACAGCGTAGAGGACTGCGTGTACTTTTGGAACCTCCGCGCTCTACGTTCCCGCAGTCTGAGGCCTGCGCCGATGCTGCTCTTACCGGCAGATGGGACAGCCCACTGGACCGGTTTCGCCGATGCTCTCGCTCACCGTCTCACACGGACCGCGGACGTCGAACCCGATGTTGTTCTGGGCTCTCTGTCTGTCGAGCCGGACCAACTGGACGAGGTTGCGGAACTGCTCGGTCTCATCAAGTCGACAGAACCGCTTCGGGGCAACATGTTCCCGCCACCGCGCCCAAGAAGTGTCCCGTTCACCTATCGGCTGGACATAGCCGCCCGAAGCTACTTCCGTTCGCCGAGGAGATACGGCGAGACGACCCATGCTCTGGTGCAGGTTTACCGCGATAGCACCGTGGTCGAAGTCGACTCACCTGTGCAGTTCACCGGCGGCGGTCGTGTTTTGGTTCGTTTGGCGTCCTCCGCTTTCGACGGCCTACCGAAGCAGCCCACCACCGCTTCTCTGGTTATGGACGACGCGTCCTGGTCCGAGGACGAGCTCCAACTGGCCATGCACGCACAGAACAGGTACCGCCTCAGGCTACGGGTTCCCTCACTGAGCGACGCTGCTTGGGCGCTCCTGGAGAACCGAACTTCCCAAGCGGAACTCTCGACTAAGGGACAGGTGGCGCACCGCCTCAAAGAACTCGGCGCCGCTGAGGTGCTGTTACAGGACCGCGTGATCCAAGTGATCGAGTCCCTGCGTACAGGCCGTTCCCAAGACCTGGAGCGGGCCCTACAGCGGGCCGTTGAGCATATTTCGCCGACCGACGAACTCAGGGACCGTCTCGAAGCCCTTTCGTCGGAATGGGGAATCGATCCAAACGCCGCTTCCTGCCGATCTCTACTCTCAAGGGTCTCGGGGAGAACGCGGGGACCGCTGTGGAGGGGCTGTGTTTCCGATCGTGGGCGGAGCGAGGCCTAAAGATCAAGTGCGGCCAGTGCAGTATCCAAAGCTTCGTTCCCCTTCCCGAAACGACACCAGGACCTCGATGTCCCGGTTGCGGGACAACCAACACATGTTTCGAGTCCGCTAACGGTAACCCGGACAGCGGCCCGGAGTTGCACTACCGGCTCAACGCTCGGGTCGACCGAGCAGCCGACCAAGGAATCATCCCGCACCTATTCGCCGACGCTGTACTGACAACCGAAGACCCTCAAACATTCCTGCTACATGGAGTCGACGTAACGCTCGAGGACAGCACCAAGAGGCAAGTTGACCTCTACGGGATCACAGGAGGGAAGGTCGTCGCCGGCGAAGCGAAAACGAACCCTGAAGCGTTCAGTCCCGAACAGCTCGAATCCGATATCGACCTTTCCGCTGCCCTCGCGGCTGATACCCACCTGCTGGTATCCACCGGAGAAGTCCCCCACACCACACACGAACAGGCCCGAAGACTCACTGAAGAGCGTGGCCTCAACCTTCGCCTGATCGACAGCCGAAACCTGAAATCCTGAACCACCATGGCACAGGTACCGCGTCCATCCCTCCCGGCGGACTTCACCTATCACCCAATGAGCAGCAGGCGAACGGGGCTGCCAAGGCCGGTTGAAAGCTGCGCGGTCTCGGCCGGTCGAAAACTGCGCGGTCCAGAGTCGGTGACCTCCCTTCGTTTGCCACCGATCCGCTAGCTCTGGCCCTTCAAGACAATGACGTCGGCGTGGCGGACCGGGCGGTAGCCCCCTAACCCCGCGGCGTCGTGGAGGCATGGTCACGGCCCGGGATGTGTGGTCACTGGCCGACCGCTGGTCGATTCAGCGGATCCGGCTGGATGGATCCGCTGTCGGAATCGGAGCGACTCCAGCTGAGCCTCGATGTTGGGCAGGTAGTCACGCGGCGGGAGATAGACCATCAATCCAGTCGTAGATGTCCTGTTCCCGCCAGCCCACGGCCCGGGTGCGTTCACCACCGAGACGGATCGGCGAAGGGAACGACCCGTCCCGCTCCCGACGCCAGATCGTGGTTCGGCTCAACCCGGTGATCTCCAGTACTTCGGGCAGTCTCACCACCCGCCCACCCCCCGAACGCGGCACCGCTGAGCCTCGACGGCTGAAGGTCACCCCCAGTTTGTCGTTGTGAGTTTGGTTTCTCATCCACCCTCCCCCTTTCTCATGCTCATTGCTTGCTGGCGATCCTGTGCCGGCCCTCCAATCCGTGGTCTCCCATCCGACGGGGATCGTCACCGGGGCATGTTGTCGTAACCGAACATACCCAAGACGATCCCCAGCCCGGTCGCGGATCCACCCCCCAGGGGTCGCGCTCATACGCGACCGGTCGCGCTTCCACCCCGCAGCGGTCGCGCATCCCTCTGACCCGATTCGCCGGACGGCTGTACAGCGCGGAGGCTTCCCGGTAGGGCCGAAGGGCTCTGCCGCCCGCCGGGTGATTCGCTACGAGTGGGTCAACGGCTGCCAACAGCAGGGAGACACCTGTCCCGCGCTTGCCCTTGCCCAGGGGGAGGACACCTGTCCCGGTGAGCGAACTGGGGGTGTCCCGGTCGGTGTGCTGACCGTGAAAGGGCGGTGGCAGCGGTCGCTCTCAACACTACCGGCCGCGCATCCACCCCCCAGCGGTCGCGCATCCGGTCCCACATCCCTCTCACCTGGCCCTTTGCGGTTGGCATATGGAACGGATGAACCGAGGCAGCGACAGAGGGACCTCCGCAGCAAGCCGAGAACTGCAGCCCCCTGCTGTTGTCGGGGACACCTGTGCCGATTCCCCCACTACCCGGGGGGAAACACGTCCCGGCAGGGCTCGGGGCAACACCGCGGCCGTCCGGCCAGGCAGTCTGACCGAGGTGGGTCTGCCGGCGGGCGGTGGAGAGGCTGGCTACGGCAGCGGCCAAGAGCACCGACACCAGAGGTTTCTTCGGCAATCTCCCCGAAAAGGCCGACGCAGCAATGCGAGTAGGAGAGCACAACAAGAGAGGGTGTGGGGTGGGCCGGTCGAGGAGGAGAGATAGGGCGGATAGACCATCACCCCGGGGGACGGGAACGGGGGAACGGGAACGGGGGACACATGTACCGAAGGCGGGGGACATATGTCCCCGGGAGGGGCGTCAACTGTGGTTGAGAGGCGTAGCCAAGTTTTCATTAAAATGAGGACACATGTCCCCATCGGTGGAGGACATATGTCCTCGCAGGGTGAAGTGGCCTGTTAAGGCCGGTTACGCAACAGGTTCGAGATCGACGACTGGGAGCGGCCCACCAGTTCGGCTATCTCAGCCTGGCTGAACTCGTCGATGCCGTAGAGAGCCACCACTGCTTGACGGTAGGACTCCCGTGCCCGGGCCCATTCTGTGTGGGCAGCCTCGAGCTGTTCGGCGGCGTCGATCGCGGCAAGCATGCGGAAGGTTTCGGCATTCTGCCCTGCCCGGGCCTCATCCCTGTTCTTGCTCACCTACCACCCCCCTGATAGCCGGACTTACCAGCCCCCAAAATATGGGGTGCGGCATTTTAATGAAAACTTGGCTACGCCCCTCAACCACAGTCCACACCCCATCCGGGGACATGTGTCCCCCACCGATCGGGACGTATGTCCCCCTCCCCGCTCCCCCCGATGTCCCGTCCACCACCCGCCCACATCAACTCATCCCCACCGACCACACCAACACCCTCCTCGCTGCCCACCCACACCCCCACCCTCCTCACCAGACACCGACAAAACCCCAGGTAAACTCCCCAAACGCCACCCGGCACCCGGACCGTGCCCAAGCAAGCAGGCCTCGCGCACCGCGCGGTGGAGACAGTCCTTGTCCGCCGACATCACCCCGGCCGGGCCGCGTGCCACCCAAAACGATCGGCGGGGATGCGTGTAGCCGCCGATTGGACCCCAGACGGGCCCGCAGCTCGCTGCCGATTCCCGCCGTCACCTTCAAAGGCTTCTCCCTTTGAGCGGCTAGTAAGAGCCCAGGTCGGAGGGATGCGCGACCGGATGCGCGACCGCTGGGGGGTGGATGCGCGACCACAGGGGGGTGGATCCGCGACCGGGTTGGGGGTTGTCTTGGGTATGTTCGGTTACGACAACACGCCCCGCGATCCCTTCGGATGGGAGGCCACGGATTTGAAGGGCTGGGTGGGGATCGAGGCAACGAGTGGGAGCGATGGGAATGCGGATGAGGAACGAAACTCACAACAACAGGAAGCCGGGTGTCAGCCATCGACGGTCGATGCCGCCTCCTGGGGGTGGGCGGGTGGTGAGACTGCCTGAGGTGTTGGAGGTCACCGGGTTGAGCAGGACCACGATTTGGCGTCGGGAGCGGGAGGGGTCGTTTCCTGCGCCGTTCCGTTTGGGCGGTGAAGGTGCCCGGGCGGTGGGTTGGCGGGAACAGGACATCTACGACTGGATCGACAGCCTGTCCCCCGCCGCATGACCACCCACCCAACATTGAGGCTCAGCGGGAGTCACTCCGACAGCGGATCCATCCCGCCGGAATCCGCTGAACCCATCAGCGGTCGGCCAGCGGCCACATGCCGCCACGGCCATGCCTCCGCGACGCCGCGGTCGTCGTTGTCGGAGGCCAGAGCTAGGGGCTCGGTCGCGAACGAAAGGAGATCACTCACCAACCAACCCCACTGGACCGCGCAGTTTTCAACCGGCCGAAACCGCGCAGTCTTCGACCGGCCTTGACATCCAGGGTGGGAGACAGCCCTGGCGGTGGTGGCGTCTCCTGCTTCGTGGATGGTCAACGAGAAGGGGACTGGAATTCTGGGGGCGCGCTTATGGTCGCTTCTAGTGGTGGAGGTGTTGGGGTGGACCACGAAAAGTTCCTGAGACTGCGCGATTTTGTGGGTTTTGGGTGTTGTGGCGCAGGAGTCGGATGAGACGATATCGTGGGTTGCCGCGTTCCTTCAATCCTCTCGTCGGCAGGCACGCGGGCAGATGTCGCCCTTTGCTTCGCCCGGCTGGCGACTGTAGGCGTCCTTGTTTCTAGGTGTGCCCGCCGGGGCGTCGGGTGAGTATGAGATGGATCCGTTGGGCCTGGTCACCGGACCCGGTTTGACCTCGTGCTACAGCCTGTGCAGGGATAACTGGGAGGTCTGGGTGTCAGGGCGCGTTCCATAGTGTGCTTATGGGCAGGGCCCAGAGGCGTTCGCCTAGGCTGTAGGTGCCGGGGCCGGTGTGGAGGACGAGGCCGGCTAGGAATCGGTCGCGTTCTTGATCGCGTAGCCAGGCGAGGTGGCGGGCGTCGCTTTCTGTGGGAGCGGATGTTGCCTTGATCTCGATGCCGATGATGTGGCGGGCGTCTATTTCGGCGATGACGTCGACCTCGTGTCGTCCGTTGTGTTGCCTCAGGTGGTACAGCTCGCACCGGTGGTGGCTGACTGTGGCCTGGGCCCGCAGCTGGGCCACCACGAACGTCTCCACAAGCCGGCCTAGCAGGTCGGCGTCTCGCATCGCAGCCGCGAGGCTCGCTCCTGTCACAGCGCCGTACAGCGACGCGTCCACCAGGAACCGCTTGCTGCTTTTGGCGAGGCGCTTGGTGCGGTTCGATGTCCATGCCGCAAGCTCGTGGACGGCGTAGATGCGTTCCAACAGATCGAGATACCGCAGCGCGGTGCGGCGGTCTATGCCGGCGGCTGAGTACAGGGTGGCATCGTTGACGACCTGAGCGGTGTTCAGCGCGTACGCTGTGAAGAAGCGGCGCAGCCGGGCCGGGTCGACGCCGCCTCCGGCCGTTGCCACGTCCCGGCTGACGATCTCGGCGATGTACGTGTCGAGCCAGCGGCGGCGGGCCGGTCCACGGACGCCGAGAGCCACCTGCGGGAAACCGCCCCGCAATGCCATCCGCACGTACTCACGCAATCCTCCTCCCCGGCTGGACAACCGGGTCTCGCCCCGCTCCGGCAGTGCCCAAACACTCCCTTCGAACACCGCGGGATCACCCCCAGCGACCCGGTCCACCAAGGGGGAAGCCAGCGCTCCAAGTTGCTCACCAACGGTCAGCGGGAAGAGTTCGACCCGCGTCACGCGTCCCGTTCCCGGCCATGTCCGACCCTCCGTGACGGCACGCACCGACCCGGTCAGGATGAAACGGCCAGGACGCGGATCCAAATCACAGGCTCGCTTGACCGCGCCGAGCACTGCGGGCACCTCCTGCCACTCATCCAAAAGGATCGGCTCTTCCAGCCCGGAGAGGGCGGCGTCGGGGTCAGCCGACACCACACGGGCCTCGGCCGCAACATCCAAGCGGACGACACTGCGGGCGTAGCGGGTGGCCGTGGTTGTCTTACCCACCGCCCGCGGTCCTACAATCGAAACAGCCGGCAACGCCGCCAGCAACTCGTGAATCAACGGATCGGCAAGGCGCAGCAGGTACTCGGCCATGACCCGCTATCCTACCCAACCCCAATGCCGGTTTTCAACACCTTCCGATGCTGATTGTCAACACGCTCAGATGCCGATTCTCAACAGAGTTAGCGCTCGCCTTCACTCTGGAATCTGATCCTACGCGTATGTGCGAGTTATTGGTAGCCCTGGGCGAGGTTGATCTGGTGGGGATCGACGACGTGGGCGAGGGAGCGCGGTTGGTGGTGGTGATCCGGTCCCGTAGACCCCGATGTGACCACAAGTCGAAGATCTCCCCCGGCGGACCAACCCGGACATGACATGCCCCGGGTAGACAGCAGCAGCCCAGCGCCCGTCCCACGTCCACCAAGCTGCTTTTGGACGTCAGATCACGCTGTAGGCACGGCTGCTCGGCAGGCGAGCCTAGGGGGGTGGTAGCCTCCGGGGTGTGACCCGACGATGCGGCGGCCCGGACCGGGGCATGACGGTGGGCTCGAGTAGCGGTGTCGGCGTGTTTCTCTGGGGTGGTGCCCTGCTCATGGCCATCCTCGGTGTAGCGTGCGCGGCGGACTCACCTGAGCCGGCTGTGATCGCCGTCACAACTGTCTCACCTCGAGCACCCGACGCCCCGGACGCCCCGGCCTCCTCCGTTCCGACCCCCTCTTCTACCACCTCGACCGCTATGACGACCACGACTGCTTTGTCTGCTGCTGTCACGACTGTGAGGAGAGTGGTGGGGTTGTTGGGTCGGGTCTGACTCTTGTTACGAC
>JAPPHZ010000009.1 GCA_028820935.1 bacterium
GATCACCCACTAACCAACCCCCACGAAACCGCGCAACTTTCAACCGGCCTTGACAGCGGCGGACGGCCCCTCTGTGGTCAAGTCCAGCAAGCCGATGCCATACCGATGCTACGACTGCCGTAGCTGGTTCTCCGTTAGAACCGGCACCGTTGTGAAGTCCAGCCGTGTGTCTCTGTGGAAGTGGCTGATCGCAATGTTCCTCGCTACGACCGACCCCCTTGGCGTATCGTCCGTCAAGCTGGCGAAGGACATGGGTGTCCAGCACAAAACGGCCTGGTTCATGCTTGGCAGGAGCGGAGGCGTCACGGACTGGGTTCGGCATAAACGTACTCGCCCCATGCCTCCATTACGGGCTTGCGTAGATCAAGGAGGTCGGACCGGGCGTAGGCACCCTCGACGCCGCCTACCGAATGGGCCAGTGCCTGTTCTGCCACTTCGCGGGGGACGCCGGTCTCGGAGCACCAGTCCCGAAAGCTCGATCGCAGTCCGTGGACGGTTCCGATATTGAGCCGGCGGAACGTAGCGGCGAGCACCCCGTGGCCGGCCGGCTTGCCGCTTCTCCCGGGGAACAGCAACTCGCCATCGGTGTGCCGGTACGCCTCGTCGAGCACACAATGCGCGGCGCTGCTGAGCGGTACCCGATGTTCGCGGCCTGCTTTCATCCGCTCGGCAGGGACCGTCCATACCCCAGCCTGGTGGTCGATCTCCGACTTGGTAGCAAGCCTCACTTCTGTGGTTCTGGCTGCCGTTAGTGCTAGGAACTCGATGGCCAACCGAGTCGATGTGGCTACACCCGACTCGCGGACCTTCCCCAGCGCGTCTGCTACTTCGGAGTGGTGGAGAGCCCGGTGGTGAGTCGTCGCGTTGGTGCGCTTGGGTAGAACCGCGGTGAGAGCCGGCCCTGCGGCGTCGTCCGGCCGGTAGCCCTGCGCCACCGCCCAACGCATGACCTGGCTGATCCGTCGCCGTAGAGCCTCGGCTTGCCGCGGTGCCGCATGCCAAATGGGAGAGAGCACAGCCAACACATCCGCGGTCGTGATCACATCAACTCGTCTGTGACCAAGCTTCGGATATACGTGGCGGCTGAAACCGTTGCGCCACGCTGACTCAGTTCGGCTACCCGGCTTCCAACCGTCGCGGTGCAGGGCAATGACCTTATCGGTGGCCCTCGCGAAGGTAGGAAGCCCCCCGCCTCGAGGATCCCTACCCGCTTCGATCTCACGCCGGTTCTTGAGCGCTTTTCGTCGGGCCTCGCCGAGCGTGACGGTCGGATAGGTGCCCAGCCCGAGGTAGGTAGGTTTGCCACCGATTACAACCCGTTGGGCCCAAACTTTTGACAGCCGACCGTTGCGGGTTTGCTTGACTCGGAGGGTCAAACCGAAGCTACCGCGCCCGTCGCCGTAGGTTCCTGGCGTGGAAATGGTTTTGCAGAAGGCTGCAGTGAGTGTTTTGGGCCGCCGCATTCTCACCTCGCATGTAGGGCTAGTCGGGCACGATGTTACTTATGATGTTACATTTTCAATGGGATTATGTGAAACGAGGTGGGTGCCTCTGTAACCGTAGGTCCTGGGTTCAGGGACCAAATACCCTGATAGATGGCGGTTTTGAGGTACCCTGTGAATCCCTATGTAACCACTGTGGGCGTTGACGGGCTCGAACCGCCGACCTCTTCCTTGTAAGGGAAGCGCTCTCCCAAGCTGAGCTAAACGCCCTGGGAACGCTGCATTGTAGAAGAACCCCAGGTGGAGCGACCAGCCCCCGGTGCCCTACGCCGGATCATCACCGTTGGGGAGCCGTACCCGCCAGCTGTCGCCCCGGCTAGACAGCAGGGCATCGGCTTCCCGGGGACCCCACGAGCCCGCCGGGTAGGGGGCAGGCCGGAGACCCGCCTCGAGTAGCGGTGTGTAGAGCCTCCACGCCTGCTCGACTTCGTCGGATCGGACGAACAGGGTGCGGTCGCCGCACATGACGTCGTACAGCAAGGTCTCGTAGGCGTCGGGAAGGTCTCCGAACGCCTCCTCGTAGGCGAACGACAGCGGCTTGGTGGCCAGCTCGGGATGGTCGCCCGGTACCTGGACATCGAATAGCAGCTCGAAGCCCTCGTGAGGCTGGAGGCGGACGAAGAGGACGTTTCCCTGGTGTCGGCTCCGGTCGAAGGACTTGAAGAGCGGCACCGGCAGCTCGCGGAATGTGACCGCCACCTGCGTGAGGCGGGTCGCCAGTCGCTTCCCGGTCCGCAGGTAGAAGGGCACCCCGTGCCAGCGCCAGCTGTCGACGAAAACCCGCAGCGCCGCATAGCTGGCGGTGCCCGAGTCATCGACCACCCCCGGCTCCTCCCGGTAGCCGCGCACCCTGCGTCCGTCGATCCGGCCGGCGGCGTACTGGCCCAGCACCACGTCGTCGGGCGTGAGCGCCCGGATCGACTGCAGCACCTTCACTTTCTCGTCGCGTATCGCCTCGGCGTCGAACGACACCGGCGGCTCCATCGCCACAAGGCTCAGGACCTGGGTCAGATGGTTCTGGACCATGTCGCGGAGCGCTCCGGACCGGTCGTAGTAGCCCGCCCGGGATCCGATGCCGACATCCTCGGCGACGGTTATCTGGACGTTGGAGATCCGATCCCGATTCCACACCGACTCGAACAGCGGGTTGGCGAACCGGAACACCAGGAGGTTCTGGACGGTGGCCTTGCCGAGGTAGTGGTCGATCCGGTAGATCCGGCTCTCGTCGAAGGTCTCGTGAAGGATGGAGTTCAGCGCGACCGCGGACTCCAGGTCGACCCCGAAAGGCTTCTCCACGACAAGACGGGTCCAGCCCTCACCGGCGGCCAGGCCTGATGCGCCCAGGCCCCTTACGGTGGGGCCGAAGGCCGCCGGGGGCAGGGCCAGGTAGAAGATCCGGTTGCCCGGCAAGCCGTGGTCTCGCTCGAGGGCCTCGATGCGGCGCCTCAACCCGTCGTATCCGTCCGCGCCGAGCTGGTGGTAATGCATCACCGCGTCGCACCACTCGGCCGGACGGCCGCCGGGCGTGTCCAGCAGCATCTGGCCGGGCGAGGCCTTCTCGATGGCGTCGCGGGACCGGGTCCGGAACTCCTCGTCACCGAGGGCCGAGCGGGAGACGCCGAGGATGAGGCACCGATCGACGAGTCCGTACTGACGGACCAGGTGATAGAGGGCCGGCGCCAGCTTCTGGTAATACAGGTCTCCGGTGGCGCCGAACACCACCAGCAGGTGCCGGTCAACCGCTCGGGATCCGATCGTCGGCAGTGACTCCACCAGTGCCTACCTTCTCATCAAACCGGCCACCGTCTCGAGCGCGGAGCGCGGGTCACCGCTGAGCCCGATCCGCAGCACGCGGCGGTCCCGGCCGGACAGGGCCTGGTAATCGCCGGCCGCCTGGCCCTTGAGCAACTCCCCGAAGCTGAAGTCTGTCTCCGGAACATCGACGTCCAGACCCGGCGAATCCACCAGCTGGAGAAACACCCCGTTGTTGGCGCCACCCTTGTGGAGCTGGCCGGTGGAGTGGAGAAACCGGGGCCCGTAGCCGAGCGTGACCGGCACCCGGTACCGATCCCGGAGAAGCGGTACGAGCGACTCCAGAACGGGTGTGGCCGGACCGTCCATGGGGAGGTACGCGTGTACTCCGACGTAGTCTCCCGGCTCGATCATCGCCGCCCAGTCCCCCAACGCGCCGGCGAGCCGGGGGGAGTCGCAGAGAATCTCCTCGACACTGCCCTCCAGACCCCCGGGCGACATGGCTTGGCGGGCCAGGTCCTTGGCCACCTGGACATCGGGCTGGTTGAAGGGGTTGATACCGAGAACGGATCCGGCGGACGCCACCGCCATCTCGCTGCGGAACATCTCCGCCCCCAACTCGTCCAGGTGGTGAAGCGTTATGCCGACGATCGGATGGCCGCGACGTCGCAGCCCGGCCTGGGCCGCCTCCCACTCGGAAGGCTCATCGCCCTCGAGGGCCATGAAGACGAAAAGCCGATCCCGCCCGTAGCTCGCCGGATCACCCAGGGGCTCACCGGCCACCGGAACGATGCCGGTGTTGTTCTTACCCGTACTCTCCGCCACCAGCTGCTCGACCCAGGCTCCGAACCCGGCAACCGCCGGTGAGCAGATGTACGTGAGCTTGTCCCGGCCGGCCAGCGCCGACTCGCCCATGACCGCTCCCAACCGGAGTCCCGGGTTGGCGGCCACCGGCCGGTCCGGCCCGCACTCCTCGGCCATAACGCGCGCCTTCGCTTGAAGGCTCTCGATGTCCATACCGATCAGGGCGGCCGGAACCAGACCGAACGGCGTGAGCGCCGAGTAGCGCCCCCCGACCTCTGGCGGAGTGGAGAAGACCCGGCGGAATCGCCGCTCGCGGGCCAGGGCCTCGAGGCCCGAGCCCGGATCGGTCAGGGCTACGAAACGGTCGCCCGGGCGATCATGGACGCTCGACACCATCCCCCAGAAGTAGCGGAACAGTGACAGCGTCTCGATGGTACCTCCCGACTTGGAGGCCACCAGGAACAGGGTCCGGGACGGATCGATGCCGGCAGACACCGCCCGCACAGCCTCGGGGTGGGTGCTGTCCAGGACGGTCAGCAAGGGATGGCCGGGGGCGCTCCCGAACGTCTTGGCGAATACCTCCGGCGCCATGCTCGACCCGCCCATCCCGAGCAGCACCACCCGGTCGGCGGCGGCGCACACTTCCTCGGCGAAGGCCCTCATAGCGGCCAGCTGCTCGGTCTCGTAGGGCAGCCGGAGCCACCCCAAGCGGTTGGTGAGGTCAGGTATGTCCTCAGCGGACCACAGGGCGTGGTCCCTGTCCCACATCCTCACGGCGTAGCTCTGTTCGTCCCATGCGGCCAACCGGCAGTGAACCCGATTGGTCAGGCTTCCCAGGGCAAAAGAGTGCGTAGGAAGATCAGGCATCATCCGTCCCGGTCCGCGTACTCGATGCTCCGACGTTACCCGGATTCTCCGGGCTCACGGCCATCCTCCAGGCGCTCCATCCAGTCCGGAGGCGACACCGAGGTAACGCGTCACCCCCACCGTTTGCAATCGCGCCACTCATCGAGGCGACCGAAAGAGAGGTGACTCGCTGGAACCTCTCGAAACAGGCCTCTTGACTCTAAGCATCGTTGAAGGTAGTCACTATGGTATGGGAACCACAGCGGCGATTCTCAAGGCCATGCGCAAGAACCCGACGGGTGTCCGGTTCGCCGACCTTGCCAAGGTGTGTGACGAGCATTTCGGACCACCACGGCAGACCGGCGGCAGTCACCGGGTATACCGCACACCTTGGTCGGGAGATCCGCGGGTGAACATACAAGGCAGCCGAGGTATGGCGAAGGCTTACCAGGTGCGACAGGTCCTCAAGGCGATCAGAAAGTTGCAGGAGCATGGCTACTGACCACTACACATACCGGGTGATCTGGTCTCCAGAAGACGGGGAGCACGTCGGTCTCTGCGGTGAATTCCCGTCGCTTTCCTGGTTGGCACCAACAATCGACGAGGCAATGGCCGGAATTCGTCGGCTTGTCGGCGAGGTCTCCGCCGATATGCAAGCCGCCGGCGAGCAGCCTCCCACCCCCACCGCGATGGTTCGACCAGCCGTGTAGCGGAAGCCGGCCACCGGGCCATCTGGACACTCTATAGCCCCGAGCGAACATGTGTTCGTCTATACTGCCTTGGTCCATGGCAGAACTTCGCTGGACCACGACCGACGCGCCCGGCAACAAGAGCGCATTGTTCGACGCGGTGGTCGAGCGGCGGATCGGTCGGGGCGCCTACACGGGACTCGAGTTCCTCCACGTTGAGTCGCGCACCATCATCAACCGGGTACCGCAATCTTCGGCATTGCCATTCGAGTACACCATCAACGCCTACCGCGGTTGCAGCCATGCCTGCACCTATTGCTTCGCCCGACCCACCCACGATTATCTGGGCCTCGGCATCGGGCGCGACTTCGACACCAAGATCGTGGTCAAGATCAACGCACCCGAGGTCCTGCGCCACGAGACCGCCCCGCAGCGCTGGGCGGGCCATCCGATCGCGATGGGAACCAACACCGACCCCTACCAGGCGGCCGAGGGCAAGTACAAGCTGACCCGCCAGATCATCGAGATACTCGCCGAACGGGGCAACCGGTTCTCGATCCTCACCAAATCGCCCCTGGTTCTCCGGGACCTGGACGTCCTGACCCGGGCCGCCAGGACCGCCGAGATCAGCGTCAACTTCTCGATCGGAACCCTCGACACCGATGCCTGGTCGCGCTCGGAGCCGGGAACGGCCCACCCCCGCAAGCGTCTCGACGCGGTCCGGCGGCTCAACGAGGCGGGCATTTCCTCCGGGGTGCTCATGATGCCCATCCTTCCCGGAATCTCCGACCATCCCAAGCAGGTGGAGGAGCTGGTCAGGGGAGCCGCCGAGGTCGGGGCACGGTTCATCATGGGCGGATACCTGCATGTACGGGGACCGCTCAAGGACCATGTGTTGGAGTGGATAGACCAGGACTACCCCCACCTGTCACGGTTCTACCGGCACACCTACGGAACCAGGTCCTACGCTCCCCCGGCCATGCGCCGGCGGCTCGGGGGCCTGATCCGGCGCTCGAAGACGGCCCATGGCGCTCCAGGCGGGGAACGTCGGCAGCCCCGTGATCCGGCACCCGCGAAGCAACCCGACCCCCAGCTCACCCTGTTCGCCTGATCGGATCCTCGGTCCGACCGCGGGAGGAGTCCCGAGCGGCCGGACCGGACCGCACTATCAGGCGACCACCGGCACCTCCGCCAGCGCCGCGGCGATAGCCTCGGACGGGTACTCGTAGTCGTGGAGTTCGCCGGACAGGAAAGTGTCGTAGGCGGCCATGTCGAAGTGGCCGTGGCCGCAAAGCGCGATGAGGATCACCTTCTCCTCGCCGGACTCCCGGCACTGACTGGCCTCCCGGAGCGCCCCCGCTATGGCGTGGGTGGGCTCGGGGGCAGGGATGATCCCCTCCGTCCTTGCGAACTGCAGGGCGGCTTCGAAGCATTCCACCTGGCCGATCGCTTCCGCCTCCATCAGCCCGAGTTCGACGATGTGGGAGACCAGCGGTGACATCCCGTGATACCGCAGCCCGCCCGCATGGATCGGATCCGGCACGAACCCGTGGCCCAGGGTGTGCATCTTGATGAGCGGTGTCATGCCGATGGCGTCCCCGAAGTCGTAGCGGTACTCTCCCTTGGTTATCGAGGGGCATGCCGCCGGTTCCACCGCCCGGATGGTGGGGTTGATGTTCCCGGCCAGCTTCTCCCGCAGGAAGGGATAGGACAGGCCCGAGAAGTTGGAACCGCCCCCCGTGCAGCCGATGATCACATCCGGGGTCTCGTCCACCTTGGCCAGCTGGGCGGCAGCCTCCTGGCCGATCACCGTCTGGTGCAGGAGGACGTGGTTCAGCACCGAGCCGAGTGAGTAGTTCACATCCTCGTTGGTGGCCGCCACCTCGACCGCCTCTGAGATGGCGATACCGAGGCTGCCCGTGCTGTTGGGATCCTGGGCCAGAATGGCCTGGCCCGCATTGGTCACCTCCGAGGGACTGGAGTGGACCGCGGCGCCCCACGTCCGCATCATGGAACCTCGATAGGGCTTCTGGTCGAACGAGGCGGCTACCTGCCAGACCTCGCACTCGAGGCCGAACATCCGGCACGCCAGGGCGAGCGCGCTCCCCCATTGACCGGCGCCCGTCTCCGTGGTCAGCTTCCTTACGCCTGCTTGAGCGTTGTAGTAGGCCTGGGCAACCGCAGTGTTCGGCTTGTGGGATCCGGCCGGGCTGGCACCCTCGTACTTGTAGTAGATGCGGGCCGGCGTATCGAGCTCCCTCTCCAACCGGTGGGCCCGGTACAACGGGGTGGGCCTCCACAGGCGGTAGATGTCCCGCACCGGCTCGGGGATCTCTATGTAGCTGTCCTGCGAGACCTCCTGGAGGATGAGGTCCATCGGAAACAGCGGCGCCAGATCACCAGGGCCCACCGGCTCGAGGGTTCCGGGGTGGAGCACCGGAGGGGGCGGCGCCGGCAGATCGGGGATGATGTTGTACCAATGGGTCGGGATATCCGACTCGTCAAGCAGAATCTTGGTCGGTTCCGTCATCGACTACTCCTCCGCCTAGCCAACCTAGGCTCGATCGCGGGTACTGCCGGAACGCAGAACGGTACTCGCTCGCGCCGCCCGATGCCCACAGCCGGCCTGCGAGTTCCGGCCCCGATCCGAGAACCGTGTCACATGGGAGGCACCCTGCTTTCGCCCGAGTCTCCGCCTGCCACAATGAGACCTGTAGCCGCCTCAGGAAGACCGTTGAGTACCACCACTTCACCGGCCAACCGGCCGGCCCCGCCCGACCCGAAAGACTTCCTCGGCTTGGACCGTCTCCTCGATCCTGAGGAACGCCTGCTTAGGGACACGGTTCGCCGGTGGGTGGGCGATCGGGTACTCCCGTCGATCGGCGACTGGTTCGTCGAGGGGATCCTGCCCAGGGAGCTGGCCACCGAGTTGGGCGGGCTGGGCCTGCTGGGGATGCACCTGGACGGCTACGGGTGCCCGGGCGCGTCCGCGGTCGAGTACGGATTGACCTGCCTCGAACTCGAGGCGGGCGACTCGGGACTCCGCAGCATGGTGTCGGTGCAGGGTTCGCTGGCCATGTTCCCCATCCGGGAGTACGGGTCGGAGGATCAACGCCGGGAGTGGTTGCCACGAATGGCTTCGGGCGAGGTCCTGGGGTGTTTCGGCCTCACCGAGCCCGATTCCGGCTCCGATGCCGCCTCGATGCGCACCACCGCACGCCGAGACGGTCCGGATTGGATCCTCAACGGCACCAAGACCTGGATCTCCAACGGGTCGGTGGCGGACGTGGCCATCATCTGGGCCCGAGCCGAGGATGGAGTGCGAGGGTTCATCATCCCCACCGATACTCCGGGATTCGCAGCCCGCGACATCCCGCGCAAGCTCTCACTCAGGGCCTCCCATACCTCCGAGCTGACCCTCGACGACGTACGGCTTCCGAGAGAAGCGGCGCTGCCCGGCGTATCCTCGATGCGTGGCCCGCTGTCCTGCCTGACCGAAGCCCGGTACGGCATCGTCTGGGGAGCGATGGGCGCCGCCCGCTCGTGCTACGAGGCGGCGCTCGACTACGCCACCACCAGGCAGCAGTTCGGCCGGCCGATCGGCGCGTTCCAGCTCACCCAGCGCAAGCTGGTGGAGATGATGGTCTCCGTGAACCGGGGACTGCTGCTCGCCCTCCATATCGGACGCATGAAGGATCGGGGTCGGGCCGGCTCCGAGCACGTGTCTCTTGGCAAGTTCGACAACGTCCGGATGGCGCTGGATGTCGCCCGGACCGCCCGATCCGTGCTGGGAGCGAACGGCATCACCCTCGACTACCCGGTAATGCGCCACATGAACAATCTGGAATCGGTGATCACCTACGAGGGCACCAACGAGATCCATACCCTGATCCTCGGCCAATCCCTCACCGGATTCCAGGCCTTCACGTAGGAGGGCCGCGGCCACCCCCGATGACCATCTTCATCGGCCTCCTCGCCCCACTGTCCATCGGGCTGGCCGATCACATCGGAACCAACGTGGGCCGGCGCGGGCGCCTTCTGGCCACAGTGCTCGCGATCTACGTTTTCACCCTGCTGTCGACGCTGATCCTGGCGGTCTGGTGGGGCGGAAGCCCCACCGTTCCCGACCTGGTGCTCGGCGGCTGCTCCGGCGTGTCCTCCGGAATGGGTCTAATCCAGCTCTACCGGGGCTACACCACCCGGGGCACGGGAATAGTGGGGCCGGTGGCCGCGGTAACGGGAGCGGCGGTCCCGATCGGGGTGGACACCATCGTGTCGGGCCTCCCCTCGATGGTGGTCGGCTCGGGACTGGTGGTGGGCCTTATCGGTGTCTGGCTGATCGGCATGAAGGACCCTGGAGCGGAATGGGATCTCATCGCCATGAAACACGGCCTGACCTCAGGTGTCCTGTTCGGCATCACCGCCACATTGCTGGGCTTGACCGGCGATGACGCGGGGACCTGGCCGGTGGTGCCGGGGAGGGTGGTGGCTGTGGCATTCGTCCTGCTGCTGATCCTCATCCGCAGGGAGGCGACGTGGCCCCACCGGGGCACTACTCCTCAAGCCGTCATGGTGGGCATACTGGGCGGGATCGGGCTCGCGACCTTTACGCTGGCCGCCCAGGTCAACCTGGCCGTGGCCGGCCTGTTCTTCCAGATGGCCTACGGTGTCACGGTCCTCTTCCAGGTCCTCTTCTCCGGAGAGCGCACCACCCGTATCCAACAGGCCGGATTCGGGGTAGCGGTGGTTGCCCTGGTGCTGATCATCCTGGGTTAGCGGTCTGCGGGTGCAGGCTGTTTCCCGCCGGGTAAGCGGACGGCAGGCGCCCAAGTAGAATGCGGGAGGCTCGGGGGTGTAGCTCAGTCGGCAGAGCACCTGGTTTGCAACCAGGAGGTCGTCGGTTCGAATCCGATCACCTCCACCGGTCGCCGGGTTGGGGACTCTGAGGTCATCCGCATACGAGGGGAGACAGGCATGCACCGGGCAGTCGTCGTCGACGCAGTGAGAACACCCACCGGCAAGCGGAACGGCCGCCTACAGGGCTACCACCCGGTCGACCTGGCCGCCATCCCGCTGCGAGCCCTCGTGGAGCGCAACCAACTCGACCCGGCCCTGGTGGATGACGTGATCATGGGATGCGTGACGCAGACCGGTGAGCAGGGCTTCAACGTGGGTCGGAACGCGGCGCTCGCGGCCGGCTTCCCCGAGGACGTGGTGGGCACGACCGTCGATCGCCAGTGCGGCTCGGCACAGCAGGCCTCCCACTTCGCCGCCCAAGGAGTGATGGCCGGTGCCTACGACGTGGCGATCGCGGCCGGCGTGGAGTCGATGAGCCGGGTGCCCATGGGAATCACCGCCCAGCAAGGACCGGGACGGCCGTTCGGGCCACGCATGGTTGAGCGCTACGCCAACAGCCTCGTGCCCCAGGGGATCTCGGCGGAACTCATCGCCGAGAAGTGGGGCCTGTCTCGGGAACGTCTCGACCAGATCGCCTACCGCTCCCACATGAGATCCGCGAGGGCCACCGCCGAAGGTCGGTTCGCCCGCGAGATCGTCCCGGTCGAGGTCAGCGCGAACGGCTCCGTGGAGACGATGACTATGGATGAGGGCATCCGTCCCAACACCACACCGGAGGTCCTGGCCGGGCTTCCACCGGTCTTCAAGGCGGACGGCGTGGTCACCGCCGGTAACTCATCCCAGATCTCGGACGGGGCGGCGGCCGTGTTGATCATGTCGGAGCGGAAAGCCGGTGAGCTAGGACTGGAACCTAAGGCCTACTTCCTGCAATTCGCCGTGGCGGGCGTGGATCCGGTCAGCATGCTCACCGGACCGATCCCGGCCACCGCTCGCGCCCTGGAGCGGGCCGGATTGGGCATCGACGACATCGACCTGTTCGAGGTGAACGAAGCCTTCGCCTCCGTGGTCGGGATCTGGCTGGCAGAGAACGGCGGATCCGACCCCGACGCCCTCTGGGAACGGACCAACGTGAACGGCGGGGCGATCTCCACGGGCCACCCTCTGGGCGGAACGGGCGCCAAGCTGACCGCCACCCTGGTACACGAGATGGAGCGCCGGCAGTCTCGCTACGGACTCCAGACGATGTGCGAGGGCGGGGGCATGGCCAACGCCATGATTCTCGAGCGGGCCGCGTAGAACGCCGGCGAAGAGTACGGGATGGCGTTCTCAGGCCCCTACACCAACCGCTGACCACTGAAGGATGACGCTCCTCAACATCATCATCGCCGTGGCGATCGGCGCCGCCATCTGGACCGCCTCCATGGCGGTGATCCGGGCGGTGGCCAATCCTCCACCGGTAGTCGATCCCGATGATGTGGTCGAGACCCGCCGGCGCTTCCGGTGCAGCCTATGCGGCACCGAGGTGACGATGACGGTCACCAACACCACCGCATCCAACCCGCCGCGTCATTGCCGCGAGGAGATGGACGAGGTACCGGTCACCTGAGCCCGCCGGGACGGGCGGCTCCCCGAGGCACCGACTATCCACAGCCGTGGATAACTACGTGGAGAACTACAGGGCTGTAACTAGACCACTTGGTCTGTCTGCGGAACTGCGGTGTGGTAGGGCGTTGGCAGCGGTGTTCCTCGCAAGGCCCGCTGACGAAGGCGTACCCGCAGCGGTACGTTGAGGAAGCGGAACGCAGCGACGGGACACCGATGACGGCCAGAACACGCCTGGCTGTTTCGCAGACAGACCACCAGCCTCGAGGCAACGCTGGGCCAGTGCCCACACCACCTAAAGCAGCGCTACTCGCGTGTCAGCGGCGGGATGGCGTGCGCGGCACGGAGGAGCCCGGGAAGATCGGAACTGGCGGGGCTTCAGTGATAGTTGGTCGTCATCAGGAAGCCGCCGCCCATCGAAGCCAGCCCGACCAGCAACAACCACGAGGGCGTGTCTAGCACGTACCGGGTCACCACCATCAGAACCCCGAGAGCCATGAGACCGAACATCACGGCCACGTAGAGCTTCGATGATTCCTTGGCCTTCTTCCCCCGGCTCGCAGCGCTCTTGGGCGGTGTCGGACGACCCGCCGTCTTGCGCTTACGACGTCCCTTGGATTGCGGCATGTGGACCAGGCTACCACCGCCGGTTCCGAGCCGGACGGCCCGGTCCCGCTAGCGGTGTTCCGTACGAACGGTTCGGTAGGCTTGGCGGGCGATGCGGGTGCTGGTTCTGGACAACTACGACAGCTTCACCTTCAATCTGGTCCAGTATCTGGGCGAACTCGGCGCCGAGCCGACCGTGGTCCGCAATGACGAGATGGACGCGCCCGCCGCCGCCCGGTTCGAACCGGAACGGCTGGTCATCTCACCGGGACCGGGACGGCCCGAGAACGCCGGCTATACGGAGTCGTACATAGGACACTTCGCCGGACAGGTGCCCATCCTGGGCGTGTGCCTTGGTCATGAGGCCATCGTCACCTCGTTCGGCGGCGCCATCGACCTCGCCCCGCGGATCATGCACGGCAAGACCTCCTCGATCCGCCATGACGGCAAGGACGTCTTCTCCGGTCTTGAGAATCCCTTCGTCGCTACGAGATACCACTCGCTGGCGGCCAGCGAATTGCCCGACGTGCTCGAGCCGTGCGCCTGGAGCGAGGACGACGTCATACAGGGAGTCAGGCACCGAGAGCTTCCCATCCACGGCGTGCAGTTCCATCCGGAGAGCGTGCTCACCGACGAGGGGATGGCCCTGCTCGACAACTTCCTGACCGGCCGGTCCTGAATCAGGCCCCGGCAATCAGCCGGGCGTGATCAGTGATTGTGCTCGTCGTGGTGAAGGTCGGTCGGGTCAGACTCCAGATGGATGGATCGTTCGTGGGAGTGATGCCTATCCGTCTCGTCGTGATGAGGATCGTCGAGGAACAGGTGGGTGCCCTCTACGTTCATCAGCCCCAAGCCGTAGGCGGCCGTCAGCTGCGATGCCGTGAGGACCTCGCTGGGCGGACCGGCGGTGACCACGCGCCCTGCCAAAAGGACCACGTAGTGGGCATCCCAGGCTTCGGCCAGGTCATGAGTGGTGACGATGACCGTGCATCCGTGAGCGTTCTCGGAGCGGATGGTGTCGCGGACCGCCTGGATGGACACCACATCGAGGCCGGTGGCCGGCTCGTCGAGCAGCAGGATGTCGTGGTCCTGCGCCAGCCCTTGGGCCAGCAGCACCCGGTGGCGTTCCCCGCCCGAGAGCCGGGAGAGATGCCGCAAGGCGAGGTGGGTGATGTTGGTCCTCTCCATCGCCTCGTCGACCATCCTGCGATCCTCCCTGGTAAGAAGGCGCAGGGGCCGGCGGCCTGCGTAGCGGCCCATGCTCACCACCTCCCGAACGGTGACGGGTAGCGAGGGATTCACCTTCGTCTCCTGGAGCACGTAGGAAGTGCGGTAGGTCCGTCCGTTCCTGGACCCCACGGTGACGCTACCCGATGCCGGTTGGACCAGTCCGGCAAAGGCGTTGAGGAGCGTCGACTTGCCTGCGCCGTTGGGACCGATCAGCGCCGTGATCGATCCGGCGGGGATATCGACGCTGGACTGCTCTACGACCGTCTTCGAGCCATAGCGGAACACCGCGTCCCGGACTGTCACAGCCGGTCCATGAGCCCCCATCGCGTCCGGGGTCGGAGCCTCGACTGATGACACGGCCGCCACCTATTCGTCTACGACTCCGAGTTATCGCCCTCGGAGTCCACCACCGGGGCAGTGTAATCACCGAGTACCACCAGCACGGTCTCGCCCCGTAGGAACACCTCGCCCGGGCCGGGCGCCTGGCGGGCGATCCTCCCGTCCAACTCGGGCGCGTCGACCGCGGCCCTGGATGCGGCAACCTCCAGTATCAGACCCAAACCGGCCAGAGTCGCTTCCGCCTCCTCAGGAGTGGCGCCGGTGAGGTCGGGAACCTCGACCAGATCCGGACCCGTGGATTCGTACAAGGTGATCATCTCGCCCACCGGCAGTTCCGTCCCCCCCGGCGGATCGGTGCGGATGACCACGCCCACCTCATGGCTCGGGCTGGGCTCCTGAATGACCTGGACCTGCATGCCGGCCTCCCCGAGCAGGACGATCACATCAGCAACCGGTTGACCGGCCAGTTCCTCGAGTACGAACATCTCCGGACCTTCGGAGATGACCAACTGAACACTCCATCCGGGGTTCACGTCCGCTCCGGGAGCAGGCTCCTGGCGGGCCACCACCCCGGGCGGCACCTCGTTGCTGCGGGCCGAAGTGGTTGAGACCTCCAGGCCGAGCCCTTCGAGCATTCCCTCCGCTCGATCGCGGCTCAGTCCGATCACCCGGGGCATTTCGATCGGCTGTGGACCGGCCGAGATCACCAGCTCGACCACCGTTCCGACCTGGGCTTTGGCCTCGCCCGCCGGATCCTGACTGATCACCAGACCAACCCCTATCGTGTCGTGGCGGGCGGTGCGCTCCGTGAAGGCGAACCCTTGACCTCGGAGTTGCCCGATGGCGCGCTCCCTGGTGGAGCCGACCACGGTGGGAACCTGCAACAGGGCCGGGCCGTCGGAAACCACCATATTGACCTGCGACTCCTCCTCGGCGACCGTTCCAACCGCCGGCTCGGTCCGGATCACCGAGTCCTCCGGAGCCTCGCTGAACTCCCTGCTGGTCGTGACCAGGAATCCCGCCTCCTGGAGCACGATGCGCGCCTCCTCCTCGGATAGGCCTGTCACGTTGGGAATCGCAATGGTCACTACCGGCACGGTGGTGGACGGCGCCGGATCGTTCGAGAGGCTGTTGAGCAGGAGGTATGCGCCGAGCACCACGCCGGCGGCCAGGAGAACAGCGGTGAGGATGAAGGGAAGTTGCGAGGGCTGGCGGGGCTGGCCCCGCTGACGCCGGTAGGCATCGTCGTCTCGCGGCGGGGCAGGCGGCAGGTCCTGCGGGGTTGGGGCGCGGGCGGGAGGAGCGACCGGGGCCTGACTGACGGGCGAAGGCCGGCCCTGTAGCAGCACCAGCAGGTCATGGTGGATGTCGGCGGCCGTCCCGTAGCGTCGATCAGGGTCCTTGTCGAGAGCGCGCATGACCACGTTCTCGAGCTCCAGCGACACGTCGGTATTGAGCCTGCTCGGCGGAACGACCTCGGCGGTGACGTGCTGGTATGCCACCGACACCGGGCTCTCCCCCCTGAAGGGGGGACGCCCCACCAGCATCTCGTAGAGCACCACTCCAAGGCTGTAGATGTCCGACCGTTCGTCGGCCGGGTCGCCACTTGCCTGTTCGGGGCTGAAGTAGGTGGCGGTTCCTATGACCGATCCCACCTTGGTCAGGCCTTCGGAAGCATTGCGAGCCCGGGCCACGCCGAAGTCGGTCACCTTGACGCTGCCGTCCGTGGTAAGGAGGATGTTGCCTGGCTTGATGTCGCGGTGGATGACACCGCTGCGGTGAGCGGCGTCAAGCGCCTTGGCGATTTCCGCTGCTATCTCGGTCGCTCGACGCGGCAGGAGCTTGCCCTCGGCCTGGATAATGTCGCGCAGGGACCGCCCCTTGACCAACTCCATGACCATGAAGTAGGTGCCGTCCTCCTCGCCCCAGTCGTAGACCGACACCACGTTGGGATGGCTCAGGTTGGCGACCGCGCGGGCTTCCTTGCGGAATCGGGCCACGAAGGTGTCCGTCTCCGCAAACCGGTCGTGCAGTATCTTGACAGCCACCTTGCGGTCGAGGAGACGATCCCGAGCCTCGAACACATCCGACATGCCACCCCGCGCGATCTGCGCGGTCAACTCGTAACGACCCAGCGAGTTCGGAGCAACCATTCAGGAATGCACCACTTGACCGCGCACGATGGGGCTCGGATGGTGGCCGACCAGTTTCATACCAGGTAGTTTGCCACGGGCGAGGCCCTTAGCGTTTGTTTGTCACGTGGTCTGTCTGTGGAACGGCGGCGTGGTATGGCGTCGGCAGCGGTGTTCCTCGCAAGGCCCGCTGACGAAGGCGTACCCGCAGCGGTACGTCGAGGAAGCGGAACGCAGCGACGGGACACCGATGACCGCCAGAACCCGCCAGGTTGTTGCGCAGACAGACCACTTTCGCGTCTGTCTGTGGAGCGGCGGTGTGGTATGGCGTCGGCAGCGGTGTTCCTCGCAAGGCCCGCTGACGAAAGCGTACTCGCAGCGGTACGTTGAGGAAGCGGAACGCAGCGTCGGGACACCGATGACCGCCAGAACACGCCGAGCTGTTTCGCAGACAGACCACAATGGTCTGTCTTGAGATGTGGCCAGTGGCCGGTGAGATACCTGGAGGTAGTCAAGTTCAGTCAGTACCTCAACCCCGTTGGGTCGTACGTCTCAGTCCCGGTACACCATCTACTGACCAACGACTACTTGGAGCTATTCGTCTGAAGCGCTGGTCGGGATCATGCCGATCCAGGCGCCCAGCACGGCTCGACCGACGGAAGCCGCCGCCGCTCTGCCCGGCCCGCCCGCGCCGGGCCCGTCCGGATAGACGACCACCGCCACCACGATGGTGGGGCGGGTCGCGGGCCAGACGCCGAAGAACCACCCGGCCGGCTCGCCCGCACCGGTCTCGGTAACTCCCGAGTTGCCGACAGCCTCCGGCGGGCGGTCCTGCGAGGCGCCGCCGACCACCAGTGGGCGGCTCTCTCCGTAGAGCGACAGGGCTGCTTCGTAGCCGAAGGTATCGGCCATGGGTTCCGGGTCCGCTCGCGAGACCTGATTGGAGTCGGCGTCGAACACCCGAGCGGTGACGTGCGGGCGCATAATCAGCCCGTCCTGCCCGGCGCCGGCCACCCGCGTGGCGATACCCAGCGCCGAAAGCGGATCCATCTCGTCGAGAGTGATCGTTCCCTCAGAGGTGAGGAGTCTGGGCAATGACCCTGCGATGGCCCGGTTGTCGAGGGGGCCGTCGGTGCTTTCCGTCAGGGCGTCCCACACCACCGCGGCGTTCGTTCCGACCAGGGAATTGGGATTGAATGACGGCGAGCTGACCATCGCCAGTACCTGACCGGTGGCAGGATCCAGGGCAACCACCGCTCCCCGCCGATCACCCAGGGCTCGGGCGGCGGTCGCTTGAAGCTCGTGGTACAGCGTCAGCTGGATCGAACGGGGTCGCAGGTCGTCTCCGAGCAGCGCGTTGAGGATCCCCGAAGTCGTCAGGTCACGGCGCGACCTGAGAAGCGAGGCGTGGGCGGCCTCCACGCCCCGGTCCCCGAACAGCGCCGACGAGAAGCCGACTACGTGCGCGTATACCGACCCGTACAGGTACTCGCGCCGGTACGCGCCGGGATCGAGAGGATCGGGCACCGATCTGGCCAGCACCACCGAGTCCGCGGAGAGGATCTCGCCGCGTTCCCGACCCGACCTGGTCAGCTCCACGCGCGGATTCCGCTGGTTCTGGCGCAGCCTGTCGGCGGCGATGGCCTGCCAGTAGGTGAGGTCCACCACGAGAACCAGGAAGAGGACACCGAGAAGCAGGACCACCCGGCGGATCGGGCCGTTCATACCCGTTCCTCATGACTGACGCGGGCCAGCACGGCGAGAATGACGAAGCCGGCCATCGTCAAGGACACCCCGTACGACAGGAAAGGAATCGGCATGGCGGTACCGGGCAGGAGCCCCACCACCCCGGCCACGGACATCGCCGCCTGTCCACCAAGGAGCAGCGACAGCCCGCCCGCGAGGAGTTTGTGGAACACTTCCCTGGCCCGCAACGCGATACCGAACCCGGTGACCACCATCAGGGCGTAAGCGGCCAGCACCACCACGGTCCCTGCGAGGCCCATCTCCTCGCCGACGGCCGCGAACACCAGGCTGGTGGTCGACTCCGGTATCAGGTCGGGGTCGCCAAGACCGAAACCCGTACCCGAAAGGCTGCCCGCCGCCAGCCCGAACAGGCCCTCGGCGAGCCGGTTACCCGGACCCTCCGGTTGGGTCCATGGATCCGTCCATACCGTTATCCGGCTCTGGAGACCCTCCGACAGCCAGGGGCCGGCAACCAGCCAGAGGACGCCGGCGCCGAGCCCGCCAACCAGATAGGCGGACCGGTTGGTTGCCATGTAAGCCATCACGCAGAACATCCCCACCACGATCATGGCCGTTCCGGAATCCCGGACGGCGATGCTGATCAGGACGACCCCCAGCAGGAGGATCGACTGCCAGACCGTCGTGACCCGGGCCGGGCGGAGCGGGGCTGTGTACCGACCCCCGGCGGAGAAGAAAGCCTGCCGCTCGGCCAGGAGGATGGCGAAGAGGGCCACCATCACCAACTTGACGATCTCGCCGGGGTTGAGAACCACCGCAGGAGCCGACCTCCACGCCACCCAGGTCGTCCCACCATCCACGCCCAGGGAAGGGACCGCGACCAGCCCGGCCGCGAGGGCCAGGAGAGGCCACCAACCACCGCCCCGATGGCCCAGACCCTTCTCCGAGACGGCGTAGAGCCAGAGGGCGGACATGGTGGCGCTGAGCAGCAACCACCAGCCATGAAGGCCCGCCAGGTTCTCGTCCAAGCGATAGATCGTGACGAAACCCACCGCTGCGAGGATGGAAGCGGTGGGAATCAGGAGGGGGGTGGCGTCCGGCGCCCAGGCTCGCATCGCCACGAGGAGCAACCCGAACGCCACGGCCAGCACCAGGAACGCCGCCAGTGCCGGCATGGCCCGGACCTCCTCCCGGGCCAGGTTGACGAGCACGACTCCGAAGGCGGCCAGGCCACCTGACCCGCAGACGAATACGACTTCCGCCGGCCGGCTCATCGAGTCGGGCCGTCCGGACGTCCGCGCCATGCCCCACGGACCATCGGGAGCGGACGGGGTGACCCCTTCAATCCCCGCTCGCTTCGTCCTCTGCGATCGCCACCACGATTACGGACACGTTGTCCACCCCTCCCGACCGGTTGGCGGCTTCGATCAGCGCCCACACCGCCTCCGATGGCGCCCCACTCTCCAGGATGCCGGCGATCCGATCATCTCTGACCATCGATGTGAGACCGTCGGAGCACACCAGCAGGCGGTCACCTGCCGAGACCTTCAGTCGAACTCTGTCAACCTCCAGGCCAGGCTCGAATCCCAGTGCCCTCGTGAGGACGGACCGCTCGGGATGGTGGCGCGCCTGTTCCTGGGAAAGCCGTCCGGCATCGACCTCTTCCTGAACGAAGGTGTGGTCGATCGTGAGCTGCTTGAAGCGTCCGGCATGCCACCGGTAGGCGCGGCTATCCCCGACGTGCCCGAGGGTGACCTCGCCGTCAGGACGCAGTTCGGCGACCGTGAGCGTGGTGCCCATTCCGGCCAGCCGGGGATCCCCGAAAACCCTGGCCAGGATGGCATCGTTGGCCGCCCGCACCTGATCCTCAGGTGTTCCGGCGGTCTCGACCACCGCCTTGATGGCCACGCTGCTGGCCACCTCCCCGCCGTGATGGCCCCCCATCCCGTCCGCGACCGCCACCAACAGCGAGCCGGATGTCCGACCGTCATGCTCCGGATGGATCGAGTCCTCGTTGTTGGGACGCTTGCGGCCCGTGTCGGTTCCGGCCGCCCAGACGAACCTCACTTCACCTCCAGCACGGTCTTGCCGATCTGGATGGAGTCGCCCCGGCTCAGCGCCACCACCGCGATCACCCGCTTCCCGTTCACGTAGGTACCGCTGGTGCTACCCAGGTCCTCCAGTGTGAGCGACTCCTCCTCGGGATCCAGGCGGGCATGGAGATCCGACGCGTAGGCGTCGTCGATGAGTACGTCCGCCTCGCTGCCGCTTCCCAGCACGATCGGGCGACGGACATCGAATTCCAATCCGCTCTGGGTATCGCTCCTGACCACGGTGAGCCCGGTACCGGGACCGCTCAGGACCCTCCAGGGCTTGGCGCCGACATGCTCGGCCACCGCGGTGGCCACCCGCCACACCAGCAGGTAGACGATGGCCACGAAGATGAACTTCAAAGCGACCAGGATCGCCGCGGGCATCAGGAGGGTGCTGAAAAAGACGGGGATGGATCGGTTCGCGATCCCTTGACCTGGTGCTTCATTGTCGGCTATCTGGCCAACTGGACATTTTTCAGTACCCTCCTATGAAACCATCCTCAGACGGCGCTCGACCACGCCGACGGGTGCCCGCGCCATCCGTGCCTCAGCATCCTCGGGGTCGCGCGCCGGTGCCACGCCGGTCAGTCTACGGCACCGGACAATCGCGCTCACCGGTAGCTCCCAACCCCCGTGAACGTGGCGCGCCGCCGGTACCTAGCCCTGATTATTCCTGTTCCCAGCACACCAATGCGGATCAGGCCACTTCAACCACATGGTTTGCACAAGCTGCCACCCTTCACCCTGCGGCTGATTCCGCACCGACCGGAAGAAGGGCTGTCAGACGGCCAAAACCCCAGGCCAAGGAGTATGGAGCATCCATTCTCGTCACCGGGACAAACCCCCACCATGAATAATCGGGGCTACGGCATGGAGCCGGGTTGTGGATCGTAGGCTGGTTGGGCACAATCGCGACCAGCGAGCAGGGGAGTGGAGAAAGTGCCCGCAGGAACCCGACCCGTAGTGGTGATCGCCGAGGTGCTGGCGGCTAGTTGCGCGGAGTACCTGCGAGACACCTGCGAAGTGGTGGAGGCGGCCGGGGAGCCCAGGTCCCAACTCTTGGGCATGCTCTCGGACGCCGAGGGGTTGGTGGTCCGCAGCGGCACCAGGGTCGACCGGGAGCTCCTGGAGGCCGCTCCCCGGTTGCGCGTGGTCGGCCGGGCCGGCGTAGGCGTGGACAACATCGATCTCGACGAGGCCACCCGCCGCGGCATCCTGGTGGCCAACGCTCCACTAGCCAACAGCGTCTCGGCTGCTGAGCATGCCTTCGGGCTGATGCTCTCCCAGGCCCGCAACATCGCCCGGGCCGATGCCACCATCCGGGCCGGCAGGTGGGACCGGGCGGCCTTCCGCGGGGTGGAGCTCCACGGCAAGGTCCTAGGCCTGGTGGGTCTGGGCAGGATCGGTGCGCTGGTGGCGCATCGGGCTCTGGCGTTCGGGATGAGCGTGCTGGCCTACGATCCCTACATCACCGCGGACCAGGCCCGGCAGGCGGGAGGCGAGCTCCGGGACCTCGACTCGCTGTTGGCGGAGTCGGACTTCATCTCCCTCCACCTCCCGAGGACCCCGGAGACCGAGAACCTGCTCGACGCAGTCGCCTTCGGCAAGGTCAAGCCGGGAGTGCGGATCGTCAACGCCTCCCGCGGCGGGATCATCGATGAGGATGCCCTGGCTGCGGCGATCCGCTCGGGACGGGTAGCCGGCGCGGCGCTGGACGTCTTCGCGACCGAGCCCCTGGTCGGCGGGCCGCTCGTCGAGCTTCCCCAGGTGGTGCTCACCCCCCACCTGGGAGCATCCACGGCCGAGGCCCAGGACAAGGCAGGTCTGCACATCGCCGAGTCGGTGGTGGCCGGGCTGATGGGCGAGCCGGTTCCTGCCGCCGTCAACCGGGTCTGATCGCTCCGCCCTCCCGGACTGTATTCTTATGCATCTTTTATGTATAATCATGCAGTCATGACAGCCAAGGTCGCGGTACTAGGCGCCTCCGGGTACGCCGGGGGCGAACTCATCCGGCTGGTGGACGACCATCCGGAGTTTGAGATCGCCTACCTCGGCGCGCATAGCCGGGCCGGATCCCGGCTGGGCGACGTCCATCCGCACCTTGGCGGCGCCGCCCGCCGGTTGGAGCCGATCCGCGCCGACCTCCCGGACCGGATCGACCTCGCCTTCCTCGCCCTACCGCACGGCTCGTCATGGGAGCCGGCCCATCTCCTGGCCGAGGCCGGGGTGGCGGTGTTCGATCTGGGGAGCGACTACCGGATGGACACGCCCGAGCGATACGAGGCCGCCTACGGGAGTCCTCACCCCCTTCCCGCCGAGTTGCCCGCCTGGCTGTACGGGCTGCCCGAGCTGTTCGGCGACACCCTTCCCGGCGCTCGCCGGGTGGCGGTCCCCGGCTGCTACCCGACCTCGGCGCTGCTGGGCCTGGCCCCACTCCTATCCGCCGGCCTGATCTCAGGTCCGATTGTGGTGGACTCCATGTCCGGGGTTACCGGAGCGGGGCGCGGGCTGAAGGCCGGGCTCCTTTACGGAGCGGTGGATGAAAGTGTCAAGGCGTACGGAGTGACCACCCACCGCCACCGGCCCGAGATCGAGATGGGGTTAGAAGGCGTCACCGGCGTCCCCGAGTCGGTGCAATTCACCCCCCATCTGGTACCCATGCAGCGGGGCATTCTCTCCACCTGTTCAGCCACGCTCACCCGGGCCGGGGAGGTCGACTCGACCCTCCGGGACGCCTATGACAGCTCCAGTTTCGTGGACGTGCTCGACATACCACCCCAGACCCGGTGGGTCGTGGGCTCCAACCGCGCCCTCATCTACGCAGCAGAGGACGAGCCCACCGGACGCGCCATCATTACCGTCGCGATCGACAACCTCGGGAAGGGCGCCGCCGGCCAGGCCGTCCAGTGCGCCAACCTCGCCCTGGGGCTGCCCGAGGCAAGCGGACTGACCGCGGTCGGGTGGTTGCCGTGACGACCGGCCACACAGCTCCCACCCCGCACCGCTCGCGCATCGCCTCCGCCATGGCCAAGGCCAAGGTCCTCACCGAAGCCATGCCGTACATCCGGCAGTTCGCCGGCAAGACGCTGGTCATCAAGTACGGCGGCTCGGCGATGGTGGACGACACCCTCCGGTCGAGCTTCGCCCGCGACATCACCCTGCTGGGGCTGCTGGGCCTCCGGCCTGTGGTGGTCCACGGCGGCGGCCCTCATATCTCCAGAGCAATGGCTCGCGCGGGGATAGAGCCTCGCTGGGTGGACGGCCTGCGGGTCACCGACGAGAAGACTCTCGGCGTCGTCCGGGCGACGCTGGGGCTCGAGATCAACCCCGACATCGTCAGGCTGTTGGAAGATCACGGCGCCGATGCGAAGGGGTTCAGCGACCTCGGCAGCGACCTGCTGGTCGCTCGCCAACTCCATGCCGACCTGGGCTTCGTGGGTAAGGTCGTGGGCGTGAACACCGGCCCGATCCGCGGCCTGCTGAACCAGGGCGTGGTGCCCGTGCTGGCACCCCTGGCGCGCGGCAGTGACGGACACGACTACAACATCAACGCGGATACCGCGGCCGGTGCGCTGGCCGCGGCGCTGGGAGCCCGCAAGCTCATCTACCTAACGGATGTCGAGGGGCTGTACCGGGACCTCGATGACGAGGACAGCCTGATCGAGGCCATGTTCCTGGACGAACTACGGGAACTGTTGGGGAACGGTAGTGTCTCGGCCGGGATGCTCCCCAAGCTCAGGTCGTGTATCAGGGCACTGGAGGACGGCGTGCCCCAGGCCCACATACTCGACGGCCGGATCCAGCACGCCGTCCTCCTCGAAGTATTCACCCCGGAAGGAATCGGAACGATGATCACACCTGGAGGCAAATCGTGACCAACCCTCTGACCATTTCCGAGCGGGAGGCCGCCTCGATCATGCAGACCTACGGCCGATCCCCGGTGACCTTCGTGCGCGGCGACGGGTGCCGCCTGTACGACGAGGAAGGCACCGACTATCTCGACTGCCTGGCCGGGATCGCGGTGGCCTCCGTCGGGCATGCGAATGCCGCGGTCGCCGCGGCCGTGGCGCGCCAGATGACCCGACTGGTCCACGTATCCAACCTCTACTACATAGTCCCGCAGGTCGAGTTGGCGGAGAGGCTCACGGCCCTCTCCGGATTGGACCGGGTGTTCTTCGCCAACTGCGGCGCCACCGCCAACGAGACCGCCATCAAGCTCGCCCGGCGGTGGGGCCAGAAGACCCGTGGTCCTGACTGCTACGAGGTTGTCTCGTTGCTCGACTCATTCCACGGACGGACGCTCGCGGCCCTCGCCGCAACCGGTCAGCCCAAGAAGCAGTCGGTCTTCCAGCCCCTTCCCCCGGGTTTCATACAGGTACCGGCCAACGACATCGACGCCATGGCGGCGGCGGTCGGGCCGCAGACCGCCGCCGTGATGGTCGAGACCACCCAGGGCGAGGGCGGCATTCTTCCTCTGGACGTGGACTACCTGCAGGCTGTGCGCGAGCTCTGCGACGAGCGCGACGTCCTGCTGATCCTCGACGACGTGCAGGCCGGGATCGGGCGTACCGGGTCGTGGTTCTCCTGGCAGGACCTGGGGATCGAACCCGACATAGCCACCCTCGCCAAAGCACTGGCCAACGGCCTGCCGATCGGAGCCTGCCTCTCTACGGAGCGGGCGGCAGTGTTCGACTACGGGGATCATGGCACCACCTTCGGCGGCGGACCCGTGGTCACGACGGCGGCGATGGCCGTGCTGGACGAGATCGAACAACGCGATCTGCTCGCCAACTGCCACCAACGGAGTCGTCAGTTCGTTTCCCTCCTGAGTGAAGTGCCGGGAGTCAGTGCAGTCCGGGGTCGGGGGCTGATGCTCGGCGCAGTGCTCGACTCCCCACGGGCCGCCGAGGTCAACCAGGCAGCCCTGTCCAACGGGTTGCTGGTCAACAACGTGACCGCCGACACAGTGCGCTTCACTCCACCCCTGGTGATCACGGAGGACGAGACCCACGAGGCTGTCTCGAAGTTCGAGGCCTCGCTCGGGTAGGCCTCTCGGAACGCTCCACAATCCCCGGACCACCCTTCCTCGGTTTCTATCATTGCCGCGCCCAGGGGGAGGAGGAGACGATGAGAGTCCGGTGGGTTGACACTCCGATGATGTCCAGGCTGGTGGCGGTCCCGCTGCTGCTCGCGCTCCTGGTGGCACCGGCTTGCACGGACGGGAACGAGGCTGAGCCCCATCTCGGTGACGGATCGCTCGGCCTCATCGAGGTGCTCAACGGCCAGCAGATACAGGTCCGGGCCTTCTATACCAACGGGGGAGACCTGTCCCTGTTCGGCAACTCGGCCGAACAGGCCATCGTGTTCGCCATCGAGGACTACGGCCCCATCAAGGGCCGTGAGGTCAACCTCGGGGCGGCACTCGACGATACCTGTACCTCCGAAGGCGGTCTCGCCGGAGCCCAGGTCATCGTCGCGCAGGGCGACGTGGCCGGGGTCATCGGGACCAATTGCTCGATAGCGGCGGCCGAGGCATCACCGCTCCTTACGAAGGCGGGGATGGTGCTCATCTCTCCCGGCAACACCGCGCCGTCGCTCACGTCCGACCTGGCCGGCAACGAGGGGATCGACCACTTCCCGGGCTACTACCGGACGGCCCACAACGACCTCATCCAGGGCGAATCCGTGGCTAATTTCCTCTACGGAGAGGGCGTGATGACTGCAGGGGTGGTTCATGATGGCGGTCCCTACACAATGGGTCTGGCCGCCGCCTTCTCCAACGCTTTCGCAGAACACGGCGGTACGATCACCGGTACTTGGGAGGTGGACCGCGAGGACGAGGATCTGGTCCCGGTTCTCACCGAGATAGCCGCCGGTGAGCCGGAGGCCCTGTTCTTCCCGATCTTCTGGCCGACCGGCCGTTACCTGGTGGAGCAGGCCGCGGAGATGCCAGGGTTCTCGGAGATGGTGTTCGCTACCGCCGACGGATTGCTCAACGACGACTTCCTGAGGCTGCCCCAGAGCGAGGGCACCTACGTCTCCGGTCCCGATTCCCGCTTCGGGGACAACACCAACCAGACCACCGGCCAGAGCGCTCCCCGCCTCCGGGCCCGGTACGTGGAGACGGCGGAAGGTTCGCCGACCGGTACATACTGGGGCCATGCCTACGACGCCACCGTCCTGCTCCTGGATGCGATCAGCGCGGCCTCCTACGTGAGGTCGGAGGATGGGGCCCTCGTGATCGACCGGGCCGGAATACGGGAGTACCTCGACAACCTGTCAGGATTCCAAGGTATTACGGGAGTCCTCAGTTGCGACGAGTTCGGCGACTGCGGCGCTTCCCGGGTTGTGATCCATGAGCACCTCGACTCCACCGACATCGAAGCCACCCGCCAGAGCGTGGTCTACGAGGCTGGACCCGGCGACCGGTAGCACCGGCGCACCCTTCAGCAGAGCCCGGGAGGTAGCGGCGCTCCACTCTTGAGAAGAGAGATTCTCAGGCCGGGGCTCTTCGTTTGAATGCGAGCGCCAGTGCGAAAACCCCGCTCGCCACCAGGGTCATGGCGGGACCGGCCGACAGGTTGAGGTAGTAGGAGACATAGAGGCCTGTGACGGCGGCCGCGGCCCCCAAAGCCGCGGCGGTAATCATGATCGAGACAAAGCGCCTCACCAACAGGTACGCGGTGGCGGCGGGTGTTACCAGCATTGCCAGGACGAGAACAATGCCCGCCGCCTGGATCCCTATTACCACGACGAGGGCGAGCATGACCAGGAAGGCGTAGTCGGCAACGTTGGCTCGTGTGCTGTTTACCTGCGCTCCCAGGGGGTCGAAGCTCGCAAAGAGCAGCCAATGGTGGAGAGTGAACAGCCCCAGGATGACCACCACCGTTATCCCGAGGGACACATAGATGCCGGTGGGGGTTATTGCCAGGATCTGCCCGAGAAGCAGATCTTCTATATTAACCTTAATCGTCGTTGACCTTGCCAGCATCACTAATCCCAGCGCAAACATGGTCGCAAACAGAATGCCTATGGAAGTATCCGAGCTGAGGCCCGCACGCCGGCTCACGGTCCTGACCAGCAGGGCGACGGCGACCCCGGTCGGGACTGCGGCTATCGCCGGGTTGATGCCGACTATGTACCCGAGCACTATTCCCGGAAGCACGGCGTGGGCGAGCGCGTCGCCAATAAAGGCTAGGTTCCTGGTGACGGCGTACGCGCCGACCAGCGGACACATCACGCCCACAAGGATCGCGCCGATAAGGGCTCTCACCATGAACCCGTGTTCTAGTGGCGCGACGACGAAATCAATCACGTCGAGTTGTTAGGAGGGTGCTGAGAAAGATGGGGACGGGTTGTCCCGCGACGTCTTGACCTGGGGTTTCGTTCCGAGTAGCGGGCCAACTGGACACTCTTCTGTACCCTCCTAGCGCCCCCCTTCGGTCGTGAGGCGCACACCGTGGGCGCCGTACATCTGCTCCATGACCTCGGACGTGAAGACCTGCTCAGGAGGACCGCAGGCGCACACATGGCGGTTCAGGCACAGCACCTGATCGAAGCGACCGGCCAGGTTGGTCAGGTCGTGCGTCGCCAAGAGCACGATTCGCCCTTCGTCCCGTAGGGTCTGGAGGACTCCGACCAGGGCTTCCTGGGCGGCGACGTCAACCCCGCTGAAAGCCTCGTCCAGCAGGAGCACGCTTGCCTCCTGGGCCAGCGCTCTGCCGACGAATACCCTCTGCTTCTGGCCTCCAGACAGCTCCGTCATCAGAGCGGAGCGATGATCCCACAGGCCGACGCGGCCCAGGCACGCCTTCACGATCTCTCGATCTCGCCTCCCGGGCCGCCGGAACCATCCCAGCCTGCAGCAACGGCCCATCATTACGACGTCCATCACGGTCACCGGGAGCCGCCAGTTGACGCTCTCTCGTTGAGGCACGTATGCCAACCCTCCGCTCTCCTGTCCCGCACGGTGAAGGGTTACCGTGCCTTGGCGAACCGGAAGGAGGCCGGCAATAGCATTGAAGAGAGTGCTCTTGCCGGCTCCATTAGGTCCTACGACGCCCATGAGGGTCCCCGCTTCCACGTCGAAGGTGACGTTGCTCAGGGCCAGGTGCCCGCCGATCTCCACAGACACGTCCTGAAGGGACATGCTCGCCCTGTGAGAGATCGGCGCGGCGATCACTTCAGTGCCTCAACGATGCGTTCCACGTTGCTCCGTACCATGCCGAGGTACGTGTCAGCGCCGCTGCCTTCCTCCCCGAGGGAGCCCGAGTAGAGCTGGACCACCGTCGCGCCGGTCTCCCTTGCTACAGCTTGTGCCAACTTGTCGCTGACTGTCGTCTCGCCGAACAGTGCCGGCACGTTGTGTTCCCGTATCACATCGACCAGTCCCGCAATGTGCGCCGCAGAGGGCTCCACATCAGTCGCCAAGGACGGTATGACCAGGCCGACTATCTCGAACCCGTAGAGCTCGGCGAAGTAGGAGAGGCTGTCATGCGACGTCACCAGCAGTCTGCGCTCCGGCGCCACCGCACTGACCTGCTCCTGGGTCCAGGCGTGAAGCTCGTCGAGCTTCTTCCCATACTCCGAGGCGTTCTGACGGTAGAAGTCCGCGTTCTCGGGGTCTATGGTCGCAAGCCGAGCGGCGATCTCGTTGACCGCGATCTTTACCCGGATCGGATCGAACCAGAAGTGCGGATCATGAGTGCCGTGATGGTGGTGAGCGTGGCCGTCTCCTTCGTCCGCGTGGTCATCGTGGTCGGCGTGATCATCATGATCATCCGCATGGTCATCGTCGTGGTCATCATGATCGTCGTGGTCATCGTGACCTTGATCGGGCGCGCCGCCCGAGTCGGCGACACCGACGAATGCCAGGCTCGACGGTGCGCCGCCGACGTGCCATTCCTCTTCGATCTCCATGTGCGTGAGATGGACCCCGAGGACATGACCGCTGTTCGGGTCGGCGACGTACATCATGTCGCCGACGACGACCATCGCGGGTGAGGGACTCCCGAACACCATCTCGAACGGGTCGACCAACTGCATGGTGCCTATCAACTCGCCGTCGTGAGCGTCGAAAGCGCGCAGAACGCCGTCAGCCGCGAGCATGTAGAAGGTTCCGCCGTCGCTCGAGAACGCAGCCGCAGCACTGGGCTCAGGGAACACCTCGCTCATTTCGCCGTGGCCCACGTCCACCAGCCAGACGCCGCCCTGGACACAACACTCTCCGCCGGGGAAGAGGGTCGATTGGCCGAAGAAGTGCTCGCTGTGATGGTGACCGAAGTACTGGCCGATCGCGAACTCTCCGTATTCACCGGCCTCCGGTGGATATGGGATGAGCTCACGCTCGTACTCGCCGTCGTGCGCGTGCAGGAAGAGCGTCCCGTCCCAGCAGCCGAAGACGGCGCCGTGCGCGTTATGCGACTCGCCGTGCAGGCGATGGCAGGCCCCTGCGTCGAAGACGAGTTCGTTGTCAAACGTACGCACTTCAACACCTTCCGGAAGGATGTTCCAGAAGTTGGGGTTCTCGAGGTACTCGGGATGCGGAGTCGAGACGGCGACGTGTCCCTCAGAGATCACCAGGGCTGCGCCATGTTGCGGCCCGGCCTCTAGCACGATTGGTTCATAGTCGCCCGTCGAGCCGGCCAGATCTTGCTCGTTGATCAGGATCACGTGGCCGCTGGCGTCGGCGAAGATCGTGGTCCAGCCGTAGGTGTTGACGTAGTGGACCGGCATTTCCTCGACGATCTCGAGCGAGTGGCGTGACACGGGTTCGGTGACCAGGTCGTAGTGATCGCCGTGTGGGACGAGGAACACACCGCCGTCGAAGACGTGGATCCGGTCGTCGCCGTCCTCCGGCCCTCGGGCCAGCACGATGCCGTATCGGTGGGTGGGGCTGGGGTACACGGTCGCGCCGGGGGCGGCGACCTCGAAGACTCCGCTGTCAACGTCATCGGTCGATAGATCGATGACGGAGAGGTGCGCTTCTGCCGAATCGGCAACGAGCAGGCGCCCCATGATCATCTCGCCATGGTGATCATCCGCGTGATCATCAGGATCATCAGCGTGATCATCATGATCGTCCATGTGGTCATCGGCGTGATCATCATGATCGTCGTGGTCGTCCGCGAACTCGATGGGATCGACAACGTCACCGAGCGCGACTATCCGGGACTCATCCGCACTGGCGCTGTGTAAGAGATCCTCCAGCCAAGCGGCCTCGAGCTCGAGACCTACGGTGAACACGACATCCGCATCCGCCACCCTGGCGACGTCGCGCGCTCCCGGCTGGAATGAGTGCGGATCGCCACCCGCCGGCAGCAGGCCGAAAACCTCTACCCTTTCTCCACCTACCTCTCGAACCCAGTCGGCCACGAAGTTGGTGGTTGCCACCACCTGGATCGGCGGCCCGGAGGGTGTGGCACCCTCCCCGGCAACCGTTGCGCTCTCCGCGGCAGCAGTCGGTTGTGAGGCTTCCGTTGTCGGCGTGTCCTGGTCACCTCCGCAGGCAACCAGTAAAGCCACACCGAACATGAGAAGGCCCACAGTCAATGCCCGGGCCAGAGGTCCAAAACCTATGCTGCGATCTCGCACCGTCAACATTCCACGTTTCCTTTCCAGTTCGTAGGGGAAAATGAAAATGAGAATCATTCTCATTTTAGCGTCCCCCGTAGTGCAGATCGAATCGATCTCACGAATCGCGAACCTCTACCGTTGAATAGGTAGATGAACCTGCCTCCCTTCCAGACGCTCGTCGACGAGCACGCCAGGCCGCTCTATCGCTTCCTGTGCGGAATGGTCGGCCCGGTGGCGGCCGACGACTGCCTGCAGGAGACCCTTCTGGCGGCGTTGCGGGCCTACAACGGTCTGAGCCATGACGGGAATCTGAAAGGCTGGCTGTTCACGATCGCCCATCGCAAGGGCATCGATCACGTGCGGAGGTACGCCAAGGAGATCCCATCTCCCTCTCCCCCGGACCGCGCCTCACCACCCCAGACCGTACGGGACACCGACCTCTGGAACCGGGTTGCCCGCCTGCCGCCCAAGCAGCGCACGGCGGTCACTCTGCGGTACCTGGGCGATCTGCCCTATGCGGACATAGCCTCGATCATGTCCACCAGCGAGTCGGCCGCCCGCCAAAACGTGCGCGCCGGTCTGGCCTCCCTTCGAAAGGACCTCACATGAGCAGAGTTGCCGACCGGATCAGAAACCTGCCATCGGACAATCACACGGCTCCTGTGAACCGTTTCGCGCGCCGGGCGGTCGAGGAGGGATCGGCCCGGGTCGCCTACAGCGCGGTGGAGTCTCCCATCGGTGATCTGACCGCCCTGGTAACTCCACGAGGCCTCCTTGCTCTCGCGTTCGAGACGGATGACCTGGATCGGATCATGGAGTCTGTGGCGACCAAGGTGTCCCCTCGCATCGTCCGGGCGCCGTCGGCGGTCGGGCGGGTGCGGTCCTGGCTCGACTCCTACTTCGACGGCCGTCCGCAGCCCGTGCCCGGCCTCGACCGCTCCCTGATCACCCCCTTCCAGGAACACGTGCTGACCGCCACCGCGGGCATCCCGCTGGGCGAAGTCCGTACCTACGGTCAGGTAGCGGCCCTCGCCGGAAACGCCAACGCGGCTCGCGCCACGGGTCGAGCGTTGGGCGCCAACCCGATCCCGGTGGTGCTTCCCTGCCACCGTGTGGTCGCCGCCGACGGCAGCCTCCACGGCTACGCCGGAGGTCTCGACCGCAAGCGACTGCTCCTCGACCACGAGAACGCCATCGCCGCCGTCCGGACCTAGTGACCAGCCTCCGGTGGACCGGTTGTCCGATCGTTACCCTTCCGCTATGCGGCCTACCGTCATCATGAAGGCGGCCATGACCCTGGACGGGCAGCTGGCTGCGGCGGACGGAACCTCCCAGTGGATCAGCTCGCCGGAGGCACGCCGGGATGCCCACCGGCTGAGGGCACAGGTCGATGCCGTGATGGTCGGCGCCGGGACGGTACGGGCCGACGATCCCCGGCTGACCGTGAGGCTGGCGCCCGACGGCGGTCCGGACGTGAAGCAGCCGGTGCCCGTGATCGTGGCCGGGTCGGGTCCGCTTCCGGCCGGAGCGCAGCTGTTCCGCCGTGATCCCGTCGTGCTAGCGCCGAGGGATGTGGACCTACCGGGGCGCCTGATCGTGGCGCCCGACTCGACGGGTGCCCGCGTGGACCTCGCCAACGGCCTCGACCGGTTGGGCTCGCTTGGAATAGCGACCATCATGCTGGAGGGAGGGTCCGGCATGTTCCGCTCGTTCCTCGATGCCGGTCTGATCGAGCGGGCTGTCCTCTACTACGGCCCGCTACTGGCCGGAGGGATCGGTGCTCCCATGTTCGGCGGTCGGTGGGAGACCCTTGCGGATGGACGCGCCGTGCGCATCGGAGAAGTCCGCCGTCTGGGCCGCTCGATGCGGGTTGATATCGATCTGGCCTGCTGAGGGAGAATCGAAGTTTCCCACCTGCCGTCGAGCTATGGGCGAGCAACTCGTGCCGGCCGGCGAAGCCCGTCCCGACCCCGGACTCCGCAGAGCACTGGCGCTCACCACCCTGTGCCAGGACCAACTCGACGATGGGACCGCACCCGGTACCGGGCCCGCGAACGCCGCCTCGCCCTTCCGGACCAGCAACCGCCCGATCCGGCCTATGTCGCTGGACCCTGCTGGACAACTTCGAGTGGAGCTTCGGTTATCCGCGCCGCTTCGGCCTCGGCCTACCGTACCGGGATGTCATCGCCCCGAAACGCCGTCTGGCTCGACGCCCCTCCGCATCCCCGTGCCCTCCTGCTCGACTACTCCGGAGCCCCCGACGCCCCGGTGCCGGCGGAGCGGTTGGAGCCTAGAGCGATCGTCGCGGCCCGGTAGGCCCCTGCCATGAACGAGGCCATCTGCTGACGGGTCGTGCAGGCATCGGGAGAGAAGGTGGTTCGCGACGTACCTTCCGTCAGGCCGAGACCGTAGATACGGGCGATGTCGCCCCGCAACGTGGCCTCTCCCCCGTCGAGATCTGTGAAGGGTGTCGGAACCGTGGGAGCCAGACTTCCCGTCACCACGGCGTGGAACCTGGCCAGGAGGGTCGCCATCCGGCCCCGGGTCACGCAGGCATCGGACGAGATCATCGCGAACGGCTCGCTTGCGATGATGCCGAGCCCGTAGAGACGGCGGATGTCGTCCCTGTGGGCCTCCGGAGCCTCCCCGAGGTCCGTGAAAGGCGTCTCGGCCAGCGGAGCGTCACCGCCCTCCACGGCGGTGAACAGCCGGGCGAGGAAGGAAGCCGCCTGTGGCAGCGACACGGGCCTGCGCGGGGAGAAGGTGGTGTCCGAGGTGCCTGCCGTGATACCGAGCCGGTAGATTCGGTGGATGTCGTCGCGGTGGACGGACGAGGCGTCTCCGAGGTCCGTGAACGGCGTCTCGGCCACCGGAGCCTCGCCCACCGCTTCCGGTCCGCCAACCGTGGGGTTCCTCCCGAGTTGCAGGCCTACGATCACGGGATCGTGATCCGACGATCGAAAGGCGTTGGCCTCGTAGGTCGGTAGCACAGTCGACTTCCGCTCGTAACCCCGCTCGCCCGGGTCTTGGACATCGTCGTTGTAGTCGAGCAGTGGCGGCTCGTCGGCGTTGATGTACCACCCGGCTACCCCGGTGACCTGGCGCAGCATTGACGGGCTGGCCAGGGCGTAGTCCAGGTATCCGAGCTGGCCGTCGAACAGGTACCCATAGGCGTCGGTTCCCACGAACCGCCTGATCAGGTCGGTATAGCCGGCCGCTTCCAAGGCCCTGACCGGATCTTCCCGGGCGTAGGCGTTCAGATCACCGATGATCAGGATGTCGGGATCCCCGCCGGCTGTCGGATCGGTGGCGAGGTACCGGGCGAGGGCTTCGGCGGCCGCCGTCCGGATGCCGTTGCAGTTGCCCTGACCGTCCCGGAGATCCGGATCGCCCAGTTCCTCGCAGCTCGATCCCTTCGACTTGAGGTGGTTGACGGCGACCGTGAAGCGCTCTCCGCTCGTCACTTCCTCGAACGTCTGGATCAGACCGGGCCGGTTCTTCGTGTCGACGAAGCCCGCATCCACCGACGAGTCGATGATGGCGTGCGGCCCGGCGGGTGTCACCGACACCGTCCGGTAGATCAGCCCGACCTTGATGACATCGCTCCCGATGATCCCCGTGTCTACGTAGGCAAACTCGTCAGGGCCCGCGGTGGCGTTGAGGCCGGCGACCAGATCGGCGAGCGAAGCCGAGGCGTTGTTCTCGAGCTCCACCACCCCGAAGACATCCGCGTCGATCGCGACCATCGCGGCGACGATCTTGTCCCGCTGCCGACCCAGTTCCGCCACCGAGTGGGCGCCCCTGCAGCCGATGTCGCCGGCCGGCCCGCAGCGAGGGGTCCCGTCATCGATTGTGGTGAAGTAGTTCAGAACGTTGAAGCCGGCCACCTTGAGGCGGCCGCCCACATCGGCGGGAGCAGCGGGCCGTGGATTGTCCGCGGTGAAGGTGTAGCCGAACCGCTCGGGCACGGGCTGGATCCGCCACGCGTCGACTGCCCAGTGCATCACGCCACCCAAGCCGCTGATCGAGTCGCCACCCCGGAAGTGATTAGCGGTGCTCAGCCCGCCAGTCGGATACGGATAGGCTTCGTCCTCCCCCTGCGGCGGGAAGGTGGCATCGTTCTGGTCGCTGCTGCCGTCGTCGAGGATGATCCGCCTGGTGGCCAGGTCGGCCAGGAACGCGGAGTATCCGGCCACGCTCGGCGTGTGTCGATGAGTGAACTGGTACGGCCGGCGCCCTTCGGTGAGTACCAGCTGACCGTACCGGGCGAGCCAGTAGTACTCGCTGACCACCAGCTTGCCGGAGAACGTGACGATCATGCCTTCGACGTTCTCGAAGGTTCCCTCCGCCCGGGTACTGCCGGGGGCGGGAAGCGACAGTGTCGTAGCGGTCGGAAGATCGTTTCCCGATGAGCGGATCGCGACGCTGCCGGTGGACGCATTGATCTGGCTTGCGCCGGCGAACTCCCCCGCCACACCGACCACCGTCACGCGGTCGCCCACGGCCAGGCCGGCCGGGCACGCGGCCGAGCAGTAGACGAAGATGCCCTCGGAGGTCGCCGGGTCGCCGTCGCCGTCTACGTCCTCCTCCTGGAGGAAGAAGCCAGTCAGCAGGTCATCCCGCTCGAACAGGGACGTGACTGTCGCCTCGACCATGACCGGTCCTGTGATCGCAACGGTCGCCCCGCTGCCCTGTATCTGCGAGATGCGCAGCAGTTCGGGCGTGGCTGCAGCAGTGGCCGGAGTGTCGGAGCGGCGCATCTGGTGGGCCGATGCCGGCCCGGATGCCTGGGCCGGTCCGGTACCGGCCGCGATCAACCAGGCAACGACGAGGACCAGTGCGGCCCGGGCGCCTGTGGACTGGCGTTTCAAGTCAGAGCCTCCCCGGCCGGCGTCTGTGAGCGTGGCTCGGATCGTAGACATGTCGACATGCCGTCGATCCCGACCGCGGACGGAACAGCCCTGGTCTCATCATCGCTTGAAGGTCCTCCGACGGACGGTCCGGTAGTCCGGGAGGGCTCTACATGGCAGGTATTTTCAAGACCCAGCCGATGTGGATCAGATCGGGGTTGGTCAAGGACCGGCCGTCGGCCTGGATCTGCCCCTGGTTGAGGGCGAAGATCTCGGGCCAGCGGTTCTCGTCCCCGAGGTGGGTCATGGCGATCTTCCGCAGGGTGTCGCCCGCCCGGACGGTCACCCCGGTGGTCTCGGGCTCGGGCTCGGGCTCGAGAGCGACGATCCTGCCCCCGCCGCCGGCGGGGTAGTCGGCGGCCGTTATCTTGCCCTCGAGGTCGATCGATATGTAGTTGGCCAGCGCCTGCTGGTAGCTGACGCCCAGCTTGGTGAAGGCGATGTCGCCCAGCGGGTAGCAGTCCCCGCCGTTCGCCAGGAAGTCGATCGTGGCCAGAACGACCGGACCTCCGGCAACCACCTGCCCATCGCTGACGATGACCGTGCCGTCGTCGAGGACGACTTCCCTAACCCGCTCCCCGGGGTTGCCGACCAGCGAGCAATCGCCGTCGCGGGCGATCTCCCTGGCAGGAGCCGATGGATCGTACGTCAGCGTGAATCCCGACACCTGGGCGAACTGGCCCCCGGCGCCGGGCAGGCGGTCCAGTCCCTGCTCCAGCAGGACGTGGAAGGTCTCGCGCGAGACCTCGGCCACCACTACGAAGTTCCTGAACGGTGCAATGTCCCAGGTGGTCCCGGTGGTGATATCACCCGGCGGGATCAGCGAGCTGTTGCGGATGCCGCCGCCGTTCTGGATCGCCACGTTTGCGACCGGGATACCGAACGAGCCGGCCAGGTTGGCAGCGGTGGCTCGTAGCGCGTCGGCCATCAGGTTGCCCTCGTTGGTAGCCATGATGCGGATCTGCGGTCGGCGGCCGTCCAGCGCCACCTCGCTGGTTCCGATGACCTCGGCGTCGATCAGCGCCACCGCCGCCGACAGTGGCTCGATGACCTCGGCCTGCACGGTGGGATCGGGCTCCACGTCGAAGCCCACCCCGACCGACCGTCCTACCGCCGCGGTCACGTTTCCGGCGGCGTCGAAGGTGACGTTCAACTCACCGATGCAGCGGTACCCGCCCGGGGCGGTGATGACCGGCACCATCGTCCCTGACGCATCCTCGGCCATGATCGGGTAGGGCGCCACCGCTTCCTCTTCGGCCAGACAGGTGTCTCCCTCGTTGCGGAGCAGGTCGTCGCCACCTCCGGCGATCACCACGTCGACTCCGGAAAGGCTCCCGACCAACTCGATCTCCTCGGCCACATCCTGCAAATGGCTGACCAGGATGATCTTGTTGACTCCCTGACCGGTCAGGCTCTCTACCGCCGCCGCCACCGCCGGCAGCACCGGTGAAACGACTGCGTTCCGCGGAGTGGAGATGTTGGGCAGCATGGGGGTGACGGCACCGATCACGCCGACCCGCTCGCCGCCTGTCTCGATGATCGTGCTACCCGCGATGAGGCCCTGGTCCACCAGCGCCTGCAGCATGGGTTCTCCGGAGAAGTCCACGTTGGCGGACAGGAAGGTCACCGGAGGGGTGAATCCGGTCACGAACCGGGCGGTCACCTCCGGGCCCAGGTCGAAGTCGTGGTTGCCGAGGGCCATGGCGTCGTAGATGCCGCTGAGGGCGATCGAGTCATAGAGAGCACCCTCCCGGGCCAGGGATACCCCCAGCTCCTGGGAGGCCAGGAAGTTGTCCCCCGAGGTAAGCGTGACCAAGCCCGTACCGGAAGCCGCGGCCTGCAGTTGCTTCATGAGGGCCACGAACCGGGCTACGCCGGGATCGGCGTTCTCGTCCGGAAGGAGCTTCGACTCGCCGTCGTTGTTGTGCAGGATGGTGAGGGTGAAGCCCTCGTCGCCCGTATCCTGCGCTATCGCGGCCGAGGGTGTTGACACCATGATCCCGGCCAGCAGCGCAAGCCCGGCAAGGATCGCCCAGCCTCGCCTACGTCTTACAACCGTCATGCTCTTCCGCTCCTTGTCCACTACTTTCTCGCAAGCCTAGGTGTCACTGCGAATAGTGGAGAATCGATGAAGGGAGTCACGCCGGGTGATCGTGGAACCGATCCGCCGCCCCGTGATGAACCAAAGGTCCATCCGCTCCGAGGACGGAGCAGGCCGATGAGCCTGCCCGTCCGGTAAGGGACCGTCGGTACCGGGTTGGTGGGCATCGAACGCATCTGACCACGAGTCGGCTAGCGCGACAGGGCCGCAGGGCTAGGCCGGCTGCGACACGTAAGGGCCGGTAAACGCACAATTTGCTCCCGAGAGCGACAGGGCGGGAGAATCGGTTGGGACAGGTCGTCGATATAATCCGGCGGACCGGATCCGATCGCACGCCCGCCGATTTCTCCGCCGCGCTCTGAGGCCGGCGAGACCCTTCAAGCCCGACATCACGGTGGTGGACGCGCCTCGACCCCGACCGATCAGGAGAACGTAGAAATGATGGAGAACCGCGAGGGAGCGCCGCTCGAATACAAGGTCCGCGACCTCCGCCTGGCAGGGCAGGGTCGGCGGGAGATCGAGCTCGCCGAACACGAGATGCCCGGGCTGATGGCGCTCCGGGAACGGTACGGAGCCACCAAACCGCTGACCGGCGCCCGCATCTCCGGCTCCCTGCACATGACGGTCCAGACCGCGGTGCTGATCGAGACCCTGGCCGAGCTGGGGGCCGAGGTTCGGTGGGCGTCCTGCAACATCTTCTCCACACAGGATCAGGCGGCAGCCGCGGTGGTGGTCGGGCGGCCCGAGACGGGCGGCACCCCCGAAGACCCGCGCGGCATCCCGGTCTTCGCCTGGAAGGGCGAGACCCTCGAGGAGTACTGGTGGTGCACGGATCGCATGCTGGCCTGGGCGGGTTCGGACGGCCCCTCCCTCATCGTGGACGACGGCGGGGACGCCACGCTGCTGGTCCACAAGGGGGCGGAGTACGGTCGCCTGGGCGCCGTGCCCTCCTTCGATCCGGACGGCGAGCCCGAGGAGTGGGGGGTGATACTCGACCTGCTCCGCGGCCGGATCGCGGACGATCCCGACTACTTCATCCGGATGGCGGAGTCCGTTCGCGGCGTCAGCGAGGAGACCACCACGGGTGTCCATCGTCTCCACGAGATGCAGACCATGGGACAGCTGCTCTTCCCGGCCATGAACGTCAACGACTCGGTCACCAAGTCCAAGTTCGACAACGTCTACGGATGCCGGCACAGCCTGATCGACGGCCTGAACCGCGCCACCGACGTAATGCTCGGAGGCAAGCTGGCGCTCGTGGCCGGCTACGGCGAGGTGGGCAAGGGATGCGCCGAGGCCCTCCGCGGCCAGGGGTGCCGGGTGGTCATCGCCGAGATCGACCCGATCTGCGCCCTGCAGGCGGCCATGGACGGATTCGAGGTCAACACCATCGAGAAGGTGGTGGACACCGCCGACATATTCATCACCGCCACCGGCAACCGCGACGTGATCACCCTGGAGCACATGTCCCTGATGAAGGACAAGGCCATCGTCGGCAACATCGGTCACTTCGACAACGAGATCGACATGGCGGCTCTGAAGTCCGCCGACGGGGTGGCGCGCCGCAACATCAAGCCCCAGTACGACGAATTCGTGTTCCCGGATGGCCACGGCGTGCTGATTCTGGCCGAGGGCCGGCTTCTCAACCTCGGCTGCGCGACCGGACATCCGAGCTTCGTCATGTCCACCTCGTTCACCAACCAGGTGCTGGCCCAACTCGACCTGCACGACAACGCCGACGAGTACGAGGCCGAAGTGCTGCGCCTGCCGAAGTACCTGGACGAGGAGGTGGCCCGGCTACACCTCGACCATCTAGGGGCGGAGCTGACCGAGCTGACCAAGGACCAGGCCGACTACATAGGCGTTCCGGTGGACGGTCCCTACAAACGGGACGACTACAAGTATTAGTTGCTAGTTTCTATTGGACTCAACTGCTTATTAACCACTGGCCACACTGTCCTTTGTCGGCCTCCGTCTCGGTTTCGGCAACCCGGTGGGTTCCGCACTTGCTTGCATAATCATGCAAGCAAGTGCATACTTGTGCGGGAGATGAGCACGGAGGCGCGCCGGAGAGCGGTGCGGAACATCCTGTCCGAACAGACCGTAGCGAGCCAGGCCGACCTGGCCCGACTCCTGGCGGAGCAAGGGTTCCAGGTCACGCAGGCCACGGTTTCGCGGGACCTCTGGGCGGTAGGCGCGGTCAAGGCGAGGACGGCGGATGGTTCGTTCCGGTATTCCTGGGAGCCCGGTAACGCCCGGGATGCCCTGGCGATGACCCTGTCCACCTACGTGGCTTCGGTCCGGTCGAGCGGGAACCTGGTGGTGATAAAGACTCCTCCGGGAGCGGCCCACGTGGTGGCGGCCGCTATCGACGATGCCGGCATCGAAGGGATCCTGGGTACCGTGGCCGGAGACGACACGATGCTGGTCGTGGCCGGGGAAGAGACCGGCGGGCCGGCCGTAGCGCAATTGATAGAAGAGCTGGGAGTGAGCGAATGAGCCGGGTGGTGCTGGCGTACTCGGGAGGGCTGGACACGTCCGTCATCCTGAAGTGGCTGATCGAGGAGCGTGGCTACGAGGTCGTCTGCTACACGGCGGATGTCGGCCAGGGCGAGGAGGTCGAGGAAGCGGTCGCCAAGGCGTACGCGACCGGCGCGGTCGAAGCCGTGGCCGAGGATCTGCGCGAGGAGTTCGTGGACGAGTACGTGTGGCCGGCCATCCGGGCCAACGCGGTATACGAGAACTACTACCTGCTGGGCACCTCTCTGGCCCGGCCGGTGATCGCCAAGGGGCTGGTCCGGGCGGCCGAGGAGTACGGCGCGCAGGCCATCTCCCACGGCGCTACCGGGAAGGGCAACGACCAGGTGCGCTTCGAGCTGTCCGCGTACGCGCTGAAACCCGACATCCGGGTGGTAGCCCCCTGGCGGGAGTGGTCGATGAGGGGTCGCGCCGACCTCGTGGCCTATGCCGACAAGCACGACATCCCGATCCCGGTCACACCCGAGAAGCCCTATTCCACCGATGCCAACCTGCTCCACATCTCCTACGAGGGCGGCGTGCTGGAGGATCCCTGGGTGGCGCCTCCGGCAGGCATCTTCCAGATGACCTGCGACCCCGAGGCGGCGCCCGACCAGCCCCAGGAAGTGGTCATCGCCTTCGAGCGAGGTACCCCCGTGGCGGTGGACGGAGTCCGGATGTCGCCGGCCGAGCTGTTGGGCCACTGCAACCGCATCGCCGGTGCTCATGGGATCGGTCGGGTCGATCTGGTCGAGAACCGCTACGTGGGCATGAAGAACCGGGGGGTGTACGAGACCCCGGGTGGCACCCTCCTCCATCACGCCCACCGGGCCGTGGAGTCCATCACCCTCGACAGGGAGCTGGCTCACCTGCGGGACCAGCTGATGCCGCGTTACGCCGAGATGGTCTACAACGGCTTCTGGTTCTCCCCCGAGCGGGAGGCCCTCCAGCGGTTCATGGACGGCATCCAGATGAACGTCACCGGCGAGGCCCGTATCCGGATGTACAAGGGCAATGCCGGCGTTATGGGCCGGCGCTCCGACTCCCACACCCTGTACGACCAGGAGACGGTCACGTTCGAGGAGGGCGGGACGTACGATCAGTCCGACGCCACCGGCTTCATCCGGCTCAACGCCCTCCGCCTCCGCCTCCAGGCCGGCCGCGGCTCAGGGGTGATCCCGTGACCACCCAGATGTGGGGGGGACGTTTCTCCGAGGGCCCCGACCGGGTCCTGTGGAACTTCACCGTGGATCATGCCGACCGGCGCCTGCTGCGGGAGGACCTCGCCGGATCCCTCGCCCATGTCGCCATGCTCGCCGAGACCGGCCTGCTGAGCGCCGAGGAGGCCGGCACGCTCACCAACGGCCTGCAGGAGATCGTGACCGAAGCCGACCGGAACGCCTTCCGGTTCCTGGAGAGCGACGAGGATGTCCACTCGGCGGTGGAACGGCGGCTGGGTGAGCTGGTCGGCGAGGTGGCCGGGAAGCTCCACACCGGGAGGTCCCGGAACGACCAGGTGGCGCTGGACCTCCGCCTCTACCTGCTGCGCTCCGCCGGAGCCAGGATCGATGGTCTCCGTGAGTTCTGCCTGGCGATGGTGGAGGCCGCTGAGAGAGTCGGGGATACGGTGGTGGCGGGCTACACCCACCTCCAGCAGGCCCAGGCGGTCCCGCTGGCCCACCACCTGCTGGCGTACGTGTCGACCGCGCTAAGGGACATCGAACGGTTCGAGGACATGAGCCGCCGAATGGACGTCTCTCCGCTGGGCGCGGGCGCGCTCGGGGGGAGCAGCCTTCCGCTCGATCCGGACCGTTCGGCCGAGTTGCTGGGGATGGCCGGCCGCTTCGTGAACTCGATGGACGCGGTGGCGGCCCGGGATCACGTGTCCGAATACGCCTTCGCCTGCACCCAGGCGCTCGTCCACCTGTCGCGGCTGGCGACCGAATGCGTGCTCTGGACCACCACCGAATTCGGCTGGGTGACCTTCGGAGACGCTCTCACGACCGGGTCGTCGGCCATGCCGCACAAGAAGAATCCCGACATAGCCGAGCTGACCCGCGGACGCGCGGCCACCGCCATCGGCTGCCTGACGGGCCTGATGGCCCTCCAGAAGGGTCTGCCCATGACGTACAACCGCGACCTCCAGGAGGACAAGGCGGCCCTGTTCTCCATCGACGACGCTCTGGCCGGCGCGCTGGAGGCGATGACGGCCCTGATCGGCAGCGCCGAGTTCCACCCAACCCCGCCCGACCCGTCGGTGACCGCGCTCGACCTGGCGGAGGCTCTGGTCGAACGAGGAGTCCCGTTCCGCGAAGCCCACCGGGTGGTGGGCGCCCTGCTGGCGACGCTGGCCGGCGGGGGCAGGTCCCTTTCGGAGGCGACCATCGCCGATCTGGTGGAGGCCGACCCCCGGTTCGAGCCCGCCGACCTGTCCCTTACCGACCCGGCCGGGTCGGTAGGCAGGCGCCGCTCGACCGGAGGGGCCGGCTTCGCCTCGGTGCGGGAGCAGCTCCGGACACTCAAGCGTCGCCTGGGCTGACCGGCGCCCGGTCCGCGCCTAGTGGTCTAGCACTTGCGGGTTACGTATAGTTCGCTCACGTCCGTCCCGACACCTGGAGGAGACCGTGGCCGAGCAGCCCGTAACCGTAACCGTCCGGCCCGACGGCCCGTACATAGTCTCTGGATCGGTGCCCCTGCGGGTCAGGAGCGCGGTGATGTCGGAACACGGCGAGCCCCTCACCTGGCGGAGCGAGGACGTGGCCGAGCAGAACCCTGTCTACGCGCTGTGCAGGTGTGGGGAGTCCTCCCGTAAGCCGTACTGTGACGGGACGCACGGCAAGGTGGGCTTCGACGGTACGGAAACGGCGCCGGCCGACTCCTTCAAGGAGCGCTGTGCCGATCTGGGCGGTACCGGGATCGAGGTGTTCGACGACCGCAGCATCTGCGTGCACGCCGGCTTCTGCGGCAACCGCGTATCCAATGTCTGGAAGATGACTCCAGGCACTGATGACAGCGTGGTCCGGTCACAGGTGATGGCCATGATCGAGCGGTGCCCCTCCGGCGCCCTCTCCTACACGGTCGACGGCACCGAGATCGAACCGGCCCTGCCCGTCGAGATCTCGGTCATCACCGATGGTCCGCTGTGGCTGACCGGCGGGATCCGGGTCGAGCGATCGGACGGCGAACCCTTCGAGGTCAGGAACCGCGTCACCTTGTGCCGGTGCGGGCACTCCGCCCAGAAGCCGCTCTGCGACGGATCACACAAGAAGGCCGGGTTCACCGGCTGACCGGGAGCACTCCGGGCCGGAGGCGCTATGAAGCTCGATAAACGATCGCGCCGGGTCTTCGACCTCGATATGGCGTACGTGGACGTGGGGTCGGGCGACCCGATCGTCTTCCTGCACGGGAACCCGACCTCTTCCTTCCTCTGGCGCGGCGTCCTCCCCCATGTCGCGGATCTGGGCCGCTGCATCGCCCCCGACCTGATCGGGATGGGCGACTCGGCCAAGCTGCCCTGCTCCGGTCCGGACGCCTACCGTTACGTCCAGCACCGTCGCTACCTCGACGAGCTGCTACGCCTGCTCGGTGTGAACGAGAGGGTGACGCTGGTGGTTCACGACTGGGGCGCGGCGCTGGGCTTCGACTGGGCGGTACGCCATCCCGGCTCGGTGTCGGGCCTGGCCTACATGGAAGCCATAGTCACCCCCCTGAACTGGGAGGACTGGCCGGAGTTAGCCCGGGGGGTCTTCCGGGGGATGCGCTCGGAAGCCGGTGAGGACATGGTGCTAAGGAAGAACCTCTTCGTCGAGCGGATCCTGCCGGCCTCCGTGATGCGCGACCTGACCGAGGACGAGATGGACGAGTACCGGCGGCCCTTCCGCCGGCCCGGGGAGGACCGCCGGCCCACCCTCGCCTGGCCCCGACAGATCCCCATCGAGGGCCGGCCGGCCGATGTGCATGCCGCGGTCGCGAACTACGCGGCGCGGCTGGCCGGCTGGGATGTACCGAAGCTGTTCGTGAACGCCGACCCCGGCTCCATCCTGGTGGGCCGCCCCCGGGAGGTGTGCCGGTCCTGGCCCAACCAGACCGAGGTCACCGTGAGGGGAATCCACTTCGTCCAGGAGGACTCCCCGGACCCGATCGGTGAGGCGCTGGCCGGCTGGCTTACCGCCCTACCCACGGGCGACCGGGCCCGCCCTCGGTAGGCTCCACCCCATGGACACCCCCTCCCTCCACACCGAGCGCCGGGAACGCCTCGCGGCCGTTATCGGTGACGGCATCGCCCTCCTACCCGCCGGCGCGGAGACCACCCGCAACCACGATGTGGAGCACCCGTTCCGCCAGGACTCCGCCTTCCATTACCTGACCGGATTCGACGAACCGGACGCCATCATGCTGCTCGACCCTCAGGCGGCCGACGAGCAATACGTCCTGTTCGTGCGCCCCAAGGACCGGGAGAAGGAGATCTGGACCGGCCTGCGGGCCGGAACGGATGGCGCCAGGGAACGCTACGGCGCCGACGCCTCCTACCCAATCGGGGAGTTCGACACGCTCCTCAGACAGAGGCTGGTGGGGCGCCGGACGGTGTTCCTGCCGTTCGGGAACCCGGGCTTCCACCGCCGGGTCTTGCGCCTGGCCCGGGCTGTCGCAGGGCTCGGCGAACGCTACGGAAGGGTCGTTCCGAGCGAGTTCAGGGACGTGCATTCCCTGGTCGGCGAGATGCGCCTCGTCAAGACCCCCCAGGAGATCGACCTGCTCCGCGCCGCATGCGAGATCACCGCCGAGGCCCATGCCGAGGCCATGCGGTTCGCCCGGCCCGGCCGGTACGAGTACCAGGTCCAGGCCGCTATGGAATACGTGTTCAGGATGCGAGGGGCGCGCCGCGACGGCTACCCGTCCATCGTCGCGTCGGGCGCCAACGCATGCATCCTCCACTACACCGAGAACGACCGGCGCATCGCGGAGGGCGATCTGGTGCTGATCGACGCCGGCGCCGAATACGGCTACTACTCGGCCGACATCACGCGCACCTTCCCGGCCGGCGGGCGGTTCACGGCGCCCCAGCGGGCCGTTTACGAACTGGTGCTGGGCGCCCAGCAGGCGGCGCTGGCCCTGGCCCGGCCGGGCGGAAGCCTGAAGGAGCAGCAGGCAGCCGCGAGCGGCCTCCTGACCGAGGGCCTGGTCGAGCTGGGCCTGCTGCCGGGTCCGGCCGGCGACGCGATGAGCATGCACCACTACCGGGAGTTCTTCATGCATGGCGCCGGGCACTGGCTGGGCATCGACGTCCACGATGCCGGCGCCTACCGGGTGGGGGGCGCGCCCCGACCTCTAGAGCCCGGCATGGTGTTCACGGTCGAGCCGGGCATCTACGTCGATCCCGAGCGGGAGACGGTCGAGTTGGCGATGCTGGAGTTCGACATCGACGAACAGATGGAACGCCGCATGTTGCTCGGCCCGGCCAAGGCCCGCGAACTCGAGAAGAAGGAGCGCGACGACGCCCCCAAGGTGGCACATCCGATTCCCGAGGAGTTCCGGGGCATCGGCATCCGGATCGAGGACGATGTCCTGATCACGGGATCCGGCGGCGAGATCCTGACTCGCGGCGTGCCCACGGATCCGGACCGGATCGAGAGCCTGTGCGCCGAGGCGCCGCTGATGCCGTTCCTGGAGCCCTACCGGGCAGCGGCTGCAGGCGGCTGACAACCATGCTCGACTGGCTGCTGACCTCAGGCACCGTCATCGACGGCACGGGCAGTCCCGGCATCCGGGCCGATGTGGGCCTGGCGGGCGGACGCATCGCGGCCGTCGGAGCCCTGGCAGGCCGCCATGCCCGCCGGACCGCAGACGTGGCGGGCTCGGTCGTGTGCCCGGGGTTCATCGACGTCCACTCCCACTCCGAGTTCTCACTGCTCAGGGGCGACGACACCGAGGCCCGGTTGCGGCAGGGGATCACCACCGACCTGCTGGCACCCGACGGGTTCGCCTACACGCCGGCGTCGCCATCCTGCACGGCGGACCTGCTCGCCTACCTGGACGTGTTCAACGGGCCGCCCGACGATGCCTGGGAGTGGTCGGATCCCGAACAGTACCTGGCCCTGTTCGACGGCCGGGCGGCCATCAACGTCGTGCCCCAGGTGGGCTTCCTCGCGATCCGGGCCGAGGCGGTGGGATGGGACCCCCGTCCTGCCGACCCGGCGGAGATCGAGCGCATGCAGGACCTCACCCGCCAGGGAATGGAGACGGGCGCCTCCGGGATCCAGGTAGGCCTCGACTACTTCCCGGCCGGGCACGCGAGTACGGACGAACTGATCGCGGTGGCCCGGGCGGTGGCCGAGTACGGCGGCGTCTACTCATCACACGTCCGCGGAATCCGGGGCGACGTGGCCGCCGGGGTGGAGGAGGCCCTGGAGGTGGGCCGGAAGGCCGGCGTGCCGGTCCACGTCTCCCACCTGTTCGGCTCGGACGAGTTGTACCAACTCCTGACCGACGCCAGGGAGAGCGGACTCGATGTCACCTTCGATGCCTACCCCTACATGGCGGCCAGTTCCCACCTGGCCTTCTGCATGCCCCGGTGGTTCGACGACGGTCCTCCCGAACACCTCATCTCGAAGCTGGGTGATCCGGCGGTCCGGGCCGCCGTAGCGCCGCACATAGAGGAGTTCTTCCGCAACTACGTGCCGGATCCTGGGAACGCCTACTTCTCCGCCGTGCCGGACGGCCCGTACCAGGATCTCCAAGGACGCCCCCTTACCGACGCCATCGGACGGGTCGGTCCCACCCTGGCCGAGGTGGTCTGCACCCTGCTCGCCGAGTGCCGGCTCCGCGTCCTGATGGTCTACCGATGGGATGACGAGGCCAAGCTCCGGCGGGCCATGACCCACCCGCTGGGAATGGTCGGTTCCGACGGCCTCTTCCGGGGAACCCACCCCCACCCCAGGGGCTTCGGCACCCACGCCCGGGTGCTGGCGCACCTGGTGCGGGACCGCGGATGGCTGGAGCTACCCGATGCCATCCGGAGGATGACCTCCATGCCCGCCGACCGGTACCGCCTGGCCGATCGAGGGGTGATCCGCCCCGGCGCGGCAGCCGACGTGACCGTGTTCGACCCCGACCGTATCCGGGACCGGGCCACCTTCGACGACGGCCGCGCAACCGCCGAGGGCGTCAGCCACGTATTCGTCAACGGCAAGGCCGCCATCGAGCACGGCCGGCTGTCCCACACTTCGGCCGGACGGGTCCTCCGGGCTTCCAACCGCTGAGCGGAGCGTTCCGGACCGGCCGCTAGACCCTGCGAGGTTGTTCTGCAAACAACCGGACTCCGGTAGCATGGGCCGATGTCACGAATCGCCAATTCCTTCGCCCTCGCCAGGTCCTCCTGGCACGTACTCAAGGCCGACAAGGAGCTGATCCTGCTCCCCATCATTTCCGGGATCGCCTCCATGATCGTCGCCGCCACCTTCATCGTTCCGATCTTCTTCACCGGACAGGGAGGCGCGACGATGGGCGGGTCCAGCCTGCTGGTGCTGCTCCTGATGTACTTCGTGCTGGCCTACATCACCATCTTCTTCAATGCAGCCTTGGTCAGCGCCGCCAACGAGCGGCTGGAGGGTGGGGATCCGACCATCGGGAGCGCCATCCGCGGCGCCGCCCGCCGGGCCGGAAAGATCCTTCCCTGGGCGCTGCTGTCGGCCACCGTATCGGTCATCCTGCGGGCCATCGAGGAACGGGTCGGACTGATCGGCCAGATCATCGTCAGCGCCCTCGGCCTGGCCTGGTCGGTGCTCACGTTCCTGGTCCTGCCGATCATCGTCATCGAGGGATCAGGTGCCGGCGCCGCCTTCAAGAAGTGCGGGTCGCTGCTCCGCAGCACCTGGGGCGAGAACCTGGCCGCGCAGGTCGGTATGGGCTTGGTGGGTTTCCTTCTGATCCTCCCGGGCGCGGCGGTGATCCTCCTGGGTATCTCGGCGGGGGGCACGATCGCGGCGGTGGCCCTGCTGATCGGCGTGATCTGGATAATCGTCGCCGCGGCATCGGTGGCGGCCTTGAGCGCCATCTACCAGACCGCGCTCTACCACTTCGCTGTGGCAGGCAGCGTCCCCTCCGGATACTTCGACCAAAACGCTATGCAGATGGCCTTCCGGAGGAGACGCCGCTAGCCCTCCGATTAACGACATTGGATCCGGTGTCCTGATTCGGTAATTCGCCACCCGTACCCACAAGACGAGAACGCGAAAAACGCCACGACACGCCCCAACCCAGCGGGTCCATCCCCCAGCCACCACCTCCTTCGGTCCGAACGCGTTCCGTCATCCCCCGGCGGGTCCGCTCCCGAATTGATCCCGGTTCCGGTTTCCTCGACGTCCAAACAAGAAACCGGTGGTGCTTGTGACTGCCGGGCAGTATGCGGCGGGGCTGTGACACGTTCAACCCCCTCGTTAGCCCTGGGGTCTTTAGGTCTCCCGTCACACCGGTGGACGTCAGGCGCGTCAACCTCATGAATCGATGCCTGCCACTCCAAGACCGGGCAGGTGAAGGTCACGAGGCCGAGCGTACCTACCGGATGGCTCAAGCCCGGGTCAGAGTCCCGAGGCGGGAAGCTAGCGCCTCCGGGCGGCCGCCCGGGCTCGGGCCTTGGCGGCTTCCACCTCCCGGTTCTTGGGCGCCGCCCTGGTCACGAGCGTGTCGACCAGCGTCCGGGTTTCCCGGGCGATGGCCTCCACGGCCCGATCGAACGCATCCTGGTTCGCGCGGGACGGTCGGGCCGAACCGGAGACCTTGCGCACGTACTGCAGGGCGGCGGCGCCGACCTCCTCGTCCGTGGCGGGCGGCTCGAAATTGTGCAGGGTTCTGATGCTACGACACACAGCCTGCCAGGGTACCCGTCCCCGGACCGATCACCCTTCGTAGGGGATGATCCCGACCCCGTCCTCGCCGGAGACGATCAGCAGGTGTGACTCCGGGTGGTCATGGAGTAGCTCCAACACCTCATCCAAGGCCAGAGGACGCCCTTGGCCGTCCGTGCGTTCCAGGTAGCGCACCCTCACGGCAGTTTGCTGCGCCAGCGCTTCGGCCACCGGGCCGCTATCCCGCGCGACGAGAGTCAGCGATCTCGCCTCGGGAGGAACTTGGCGGCCGGTCTCGGGATCGGGCGCCTCCAGCAGGTCTGTCCGGCGCACCGTGCGGTGGTATGCGGCGGTGATCCCCACCGTCGCCGCCAGGGCGAGCGGCCATCGGACGGCGAGCACCACCTCCGTGCCCGTACCGGATCCCAATATCTGCTCCAGGGCGCTGTAGACCAGCACCAGCAGGCTCACCAGCGCCACCGCTCCGCCCAGCCCGAACACGGCGATCAGGTAGATCCTGCGGGTGGGGGAGGCGACCTCGACCGGCGGGCGTTCGTTGCGGAACTGCTGGATCTTGGTCCAGTGGCGCCACCAGAGCGGTGCCCCTACCAGCAGGACGGTGACTGCTCCCACGAGTTCCGAACGATCGGAGGGATATAGAACGGTGGCGGGCGTCAGGGCCTGGATGACGGCTGCGAGCACGGCGGCCGCGCCGCCCACGGTGGCGACCAGGCCGACCCCGGCCACGAGGTAGTCATGGGCGCGATCCACCTCGGCGCGCTCGTCCGGCGCCGCCGAACGCATGACGGCATCGTGATACCTCCACGCCGCCCCGCCCACGATGATCAGCGCCAGGGTCACGGGTAGCTCGCGGAAATGAAGGCCGGCGGGCCCGATCGGGTCTCCGAACCACCAGTCGAGGCTCAGGTATGCAAGGTTCCATACCCCGGAGAGAGCGGTGAAGAGGCCTCCCACCACGCCGGCCAGCAACACGTAGGCTCGCCAGGCGGTGGAACGTTCGAGGTGCTGCCCCAGCATCGCCCAGTAGCGCAGCCAGATGGCGCCGGCCACCACCAACTCGACTAGCGGTTGCCGGAGGGCCCCGGTGCCACGGGCGAGCACCGCCACGCCGGTCACGGAGTCATACGCCCGCTCGAAGATCGACGTCAGGATGAGGACTCCGAAGACCGCCCCGGTGGCCAGCCCGATGAGCGATCCGGCCAGGACACCGTACGCCAGCCCGCCGGTCCGTCCTCTCAGGCCTGCCAGGCGGTGGTGCAAGACCCAGACCGTGCCCCATACCAGGGCCACGACGGCCGGAGCGATATCGAAGCGGCCCTCTAGGAGGCTCTCGCCCCACAGCGAAAGGCCGGTAGCCGCAGTCACCAGGCTGATCAACTCCGCCAGGACGAGATACCCATCCCCACCGAAGCCGGGTCGTTCGTGGCGGTCACCACGGCGGCGCTCCCGGCGAGCCGCCAGGTGCAGGGCCGGGCCTCCCACGATGACGCACGCCAGCATGAAGGCCAGGTAACCGGGGCCGGCCACCACGTCAGGGTCGGCCGCGGACAGCAGACCTGACACCCCGGTCGCCACCAGGATCACCAGGGTCAGCAGCATCCCCTGCTGGAAGAAGCGCCGGAGGGTGGTCCCGATGTCGCGACGCGACCGGCGGGCCAGCACCGCGATCAGCCCCACGAAGGCGCCACCCAGCAGCAGGATCGGGACAAGTAGCGCGAAGATGACTTCGACCACGGCTAGTACTCCGGCTCAGGTTCTTTGTGGTCAACCGAGCACTCGTACCAGGGCCACTCCTGGTGGGTGATCCGCCATCCTGCGGGCTCCGGACTCAGTCGGAACTCGTAGGTCTCGGGACGGTACGAGTCGAAGATTCCCTGGGCGGACCGGGCCACAGACACAGTGACCCAGGCTGTTCCCCCGTCAACGGTCGTGTCGAGCCATTCGATCCGGAAGGCCTCGTCAACCAGATGGCGAGGGAAACGGGTGCCGCAGCCGTCGAGTTCGGACGCCAGGTAGGAGCGTGCCTCCGGCCGGTCGCCGGCTATCACCGCCCTCAGGTAGCGCTGAACAACTCCCTCCGGCGTGTCCGGGTCGAGTTCCGTGTCGCCGACGAACGAGAAGACCGCAGCCAGGATGATGAGTAAGGCCAGCACCGCCCCGGACCAGGCGAGGAGTCGGCGCTGCGAACTTCGATGCGCCCCGCGCGCATCGCCTGCGGGCTCACCTGTGGTCGGGTCGTTCATGGGCGGCCAGCCTACTCCGACGCCGCTCCCCCGCCCCATGACATGCCGGCTGGATCGGATGCGCCGGAGCAGACGGTAACGTGGTTGCCCATGAGCACCACATACGAAAGCATCCTGCGCCTCAGAGCAATCCGCAACTACGCCGATCGGCCCGTCGAGCCGGAGGACCTCCGCCGGGTTCTCGAAGCGGCTCGCTGGACCGGCAGCGCCAAGAACCGCCAGAACTGGTCCATCATCGTGGTGGACGACCGCGAGCAGATGGACCGCCTGGCGGGGTGCGCCAGCTTCGCCGGTCCCCTGTCGAAGGCGCCGGTGGCGCTGGCCCTCGTGCAGGAGGGCAGTACCTACGGGTTCGACATGGGACGGATGGCCCAGAACATCATGCTGGCGGCGGCCGCCATCGGAATGGTCTCATGCCCGATCACCCTCCACAACAACGAGAAGGCCCACGAGGTACTCGAGATCCCGGAGGGCCGGCGTTGCCGGTATGCCATCGCGCTGGGATACCCGTCGGCGGCCTCGCGCCCGGCCAAGGCGGGTGGCCGCAAACCACTCGAGGAGATCATCCACCGCAACTCGTACGGCGGCTAGCGGCGCTCCCGCCGCAGCGCATGACGGATCGGGCTGTCGGCCGGGTGTAGTCTCGCGTCGGTGCGCTCTCTACTCCCGGAGGCCAGGTCCCTCCTCCCCCGAACGGTGGACCTCCGCCGCAGGCTCCATCGAAACCCCGAGCAAGGCAACCACCTCCCCCTCACCCGCGCCCTGGTGCTCGGCGAACTGGAGTCGCTTCCGCTCGAAGTCACCCAGCACCAGACCACCAGCGGGCTGGCGGCGGTGCTCCGGGGTGCCCGTCCGGGCCCGACCATCCTCCTCAGGGGCGACATGGACGCCCTCCCCGTTCCCGAGGACACCGGCCTGCCATTCGCCAGCGAGCGCGCCGGTTTCATGCACGCCTGCGGCCACGACATGCACGCCGCCATGCTCGCGGGAGCAGCCCGTCTCCTGGCATCCCGGCGGGACGAACTGGCCGGCTCGGTGCTATTCATGTTCCAGCCGGGAGAGGAAGGTTTCTTCGGTGCCCGGCTCATGCTCGAGGAAGGCCTCCTCGACACGGCCGGTGAGCGGCCTTCCGGGGCCTTTGCCCTGCACGTGTCCAACCTCTATCCGTCCGGCACGGTCTGGTTTCGCGCCGGGCCGCAGATGGCCGCCACCGACGAGGTCGCTATCACCATCCGTGGCAAAGGGGGTCACGCATCCGCTCCCCACCTGGCCTTCGACCCCATTCCCGTGGCCGCCGAGATCATCCTGGCGGTCGAGACAGCTGTAACCCGCCGCATCAACGTATTCGAGCCGGGCGTGATCACCTTCGCCAGGGTCGACGCGGGCACCACTCACAACGTGATCCCCGAAACAGCCCGGCTGCTCGGCACCGTCCGGGCTCTGTCTGAAACCACCCGGACCGAGCTCCACTCCATCCTCCACAGGGTCGCCGGCAATGTCGCCGCCGCCCATGGCGTCGAGGCGGAGGTCGAGTTCGGCGTCGGCTACCCCGTAACGGTCAACCACCCCGGCTACACGGCGTTCGTCCGCACCGTTGGCTGCCAGGCCCTCGGCGCGGACTCGGTCGGCGAGCCACCGTGGCCGTCGATGGGAGGTGAGGACTTCTCGTACGTGCTGGACGAAGTACCGGGAACGATGGCCTACCTGGGCACCTGCCCGCCCGGGCTCGAGCCGGGCCGGGTTCCGGGCAATCACTCCAATCGGGTCGTCTTCGACGAAACCGCCATGGCCGCCGGGATGGCCCTACATGCAGCGGTGGCGTTGGCCCACGGCCGGGGTGGATTCGCCGACGGAACCAGCGCATGACCGCGGACACCGTCATCGAGGAAGCCCGCCAGCCCGAGCGCAAGATCCTCGGACGCGGCTACCGCTTGATAGTCGAACAGGTTCGCCGGGCACCCCGGGAGTTCGCCATCGGGTTCGGATTCACCGCCGTCCACTCGGTGAGCACCATCGCCTTCTCGTACGCGATCGGTTGGGCCACCGACAGCGTTCTGATCCCCGCCGCCCGCCGTGGCGACGTGACCACCGCCTCCCTGGTGGTGATGACGCTGATCCTGCTGACGTTGGGAGCGGTGAAGGGCACCGGCCTCGCTGTCCGCAGGTACGCCGCCTACTTGGCCATGTACCGGCTGGAGCAGCGCGACCGGGTGGATGTCACCAACCGTTACCTGGAGCTTCCCATCGAATGGCACCGCCGCCACCCCACCGGCCAGCTCCTCTCCAACGTGGGCTCCGACACAGAGGCCGCCGCCCAGATCGCGGCGCCCCTTCCCATGGCCTTCGGGGTGATGCTCATGCTGACGATCACCGCGGTCCTCCTCCTGCTTACCGACCCCTTCCTCGCCGTGGTCGGCTTCCTGATCGGGCCGGCGATCATGATCAACAACATCTTCTACCAGCGGAGGATGCGGGTTGCGGCCGCGGCGGCGCAGCGCACCCGGGCGGAGGTCGCCGAGGCCGCCCATGAGTCGTTCGATGCCGCCCTGGTCGTGAAGACACTGGGCAGGGAGGAGATCGAGACCAGCCGCTTCGGTGGCCTCGCGAACCGGCTCCGGTACGACATGGTGCAGATGGGCCGGATACGGGCCGTCTTCGATCCCATCATGGAGGCGCTCCCCACCGTCGGCGTGCTGGCGGTCGCCGCGGTCGGGGCGTGGAGGGTGGACCAGGGGCTGATGACGGCAGGCACTCTGGTCACCTTCGCCTACCTCTTCCGTCTGATTGCCATGCCGATGCGTATCTTCGCCTGGCTGTTGGGCCTGTTGCCAGCCGCTGTGGTCGGGAAGCAGCGGATCAACGCGGTCCTCAACGATCCCGACACTTTCGTCTACGGCTACCACGATGGTCGGGGCAGCGGCGGCGCCTCCGCCACCGCGCAGGAAGTCTCGTACCTGCACCCGGAGACCGGGTTGAGCGACCTCGGCGACCAACCTGTAGATGCGGGCTCACCGGAGCTTCCCCTGCCCGAGAACGGCGACCGGCGGGGGGTGGAGGACATCTCATTCGTCACGCCCGCCGGCCAGACCGTCGCCCTGGTCGGCCCCACCGGTTCGGGAAAGTCGACCGTCGCCCAGCTTCTGGTGCGCCTGTTCGACCCGGACTCGGGCACCATCCGGCTGGACGGCGCGGCCCTCCCCGATCTGTCCCGGCAGTCCATGGCAGGCGGCGCCGCCCTGGTCTTCCAGGAGGCGTTCCTGTTCGATACGAGCGTCCGGGACAACATCACCCTGGGCGGCGAGTTCAGTGATGAGGAGGTCGAGTCGGCCTCCCGCCTCGCTCAGGCCCACGAGTTCATCCTCGATCTCCCCGAGGGTTACGACACCGAGGTCGGCGAGCGCGGAGCTGCCCTGTCGGGCGGCCAACGGCAACGGGTAGCCCTCGCCAGGGCGCTCGTCCGCCACCCGCGCCTCCTGGTGCTGGACGATGCCACCTCCGCGGTGGACCCCGCGGTCGAGGCCGCCATCCTCGCCGGCCTCTGGAGGATCGACACCACGGTCGTGATCGTCGCCTACCGCCGCACCTCGATCCTGCTGGCGGACGAGGTGATCTACATCGAAGGGGGCCGGGTCGTGGCTCGAGGTTCCCACTTAGACCTCTACGACCGCCTACCGAGTTATGGGGCCCTCATCAACGCCTACGACGTGGGTACAGCATGATCATCGGCACGGAACGCAAGGAGACGCGGGAGCGCGGCAGCACCGAGGCTTGGACCACCGTCAAGCGAGGCCTGAGCCTGTCGCCGGAGATCCGCACCGGGATGCTGTTCACCTTCGCGCTGGCGGCCGTCGCCACGGCGGGCCGGGTCATCATCCCCGTTGGGATCCAGCAGATCCTCGACGGGGGGCTCGCCGAGGGCGGGGCGGACATGACCTTCGTGGGCCGGATGGCGGTCGTCTCGCTCGTAGCGGTGGCGATCACCGCCGTCGCCACCGGCCTGATGCATCTCCGGCTGGCGGTCACGTCGGAGGTGGCTCTTTCCAACCTGCGCGTCCGCGCCTTCCGGCACATCCACGACCTCTCGATGCTCCACCAGGCGTCCGAGCAGCGGGGCGTGCTGGTGGCCCGGGTGACCTCCGACATCGACCAGATCAGCCGGTTCATGCAGTGGGCCGGCCTGATGATCCTGGTCAACGGAGGCCAGGCGATCCTCGCCATGGTGGTGATGGCGATCTATTCCTGGCAGCTCTTCCTGACCGTGGTGGCCCTGCTGCCGGTGATCCTCTTCTCGATCCGCTGGTTCCAGAAGCGGCTGGCGGCCGCCTACCTGGTGGTGCGCGAGAAGGTGGGTCGGATGCTGGGCGCGCTGGCGGAGGCGGTTGCCGGCGCCTCGGTGATCCGCGCCTACGGCATCGAGGATCGGGTGCGCGCCGACCTGGGCCACGTCATCGAGGAGCACCGGGCGGCGGCGGTCCGGGCCGGTGGGATGACCTCGGGTTTCTCCGGCGTGAGCGAACTGCTCACCTCGGCGGTCACGGCGGCGGTGCTGGTGGTTGGCACCGTGCTGGCGGTGGGGGGAGACACCTCGGTCGGAACGGTGGTGGCCTTCATGTTCCTGGTCCAGTTGATGATCGTGCCCATCCAGTTGTTCGGCGAGGCCATCAACGAGGCCCAAGGGGCGGCGGCCGGATGGAAGCGGGTGCTGGACGTGCTCGACATCCCCCCCGACGTGGCCGATCCGGGCTCTGACGGGATCGACATTCCCTCCGGCTCGCTGGGTATCCGCTTCGTAGGGGTCACCTTCCGCTACCCGAGACCGGGCGAGGCCGCCCGCGATGCCACCGGCACCACCGCTCTGGAGGGTGTGTCGGTGGAGTTGGCCCCGCGCTCGCACGTGGCGGTGGTGGGCGAGACCGGGTCGGGCAAGACCACGTTCGCCAAGCTGGCCACCCGGCTGATGGACGCCTCGGAGGGAGTGGTGCTGCTGGGTGGCGTCGATGTCGCCCGGGTGCGGTTCTCGTCGCTCCGCCACCGGGTCGTCATGGTGCCCCAGGAAGGGATGCTCTTCCGCGGGACCATCCTCGAGAACGTCCAGATGGGCAAGCCGGGCGCGGCCCGGGCTGAGGTCGAGCGGGCCTTCGTGGGCCTGGGCCTGGCCGGCTGGCTGTCCGAACTCGGTCAGGGACTCGATACCCAGGTCGGCGAGCGAGGGTCGTCCCTATCGGTGGGCGAGCGGCAGCTGGTCACCCTGGTACGGGCCGCTATCGCCGACCCCGACCTGCTGGTGCTGGACGAAGCCACCTCGGCGGTCGATCCCGCAACCGAGGTCAGGTTATCGAGAGCCCTCGACAGCCTCACCGAGGGCCGCACAGTCATCACCATCGCCCACCGGCTCTCGACGGCGGAGGCCGCCGACCGGGTGCTGGTCTTCGACCTGGGCCGGATAGTCCAGGACGGCCCCCACCACCTGCTACGTGAGGAGGACGGCGCGTACCGGCACCTCCACGAGGCATGGCAACGAGGCACCGTCAAGCAGCCCTCCCGCTCCGGCTAGACCCTCCGAGGTATCAGGCGGAACGGGCCGCGGCCAGACGTTGCTCGGCTAGCCGGTTGGCCGCCCACGTGGTGGGCATGCCCTCGCTCCTCGACGCCTGGATGACCCGCTCCACCACGTCGTAGATTTGCTCCGTCTTCCTTCTGGCCACCTCCGGGTCGTAGGGCCTGCCAACCTCCACGGACAGGTTGATGATGCCCCCGGCGTTGATGACGAAATCCGGTGCGTAGAGGATGCCCAGCCGGTGCAGCTCGTCGCCGTCGGCGGCAGTGGCCAGTTGGTTGTTGGCGGCGCCGGCCACTATCCGGCAGGTCAGGCGGGGGATGGTGTCGCGGTTGATCACGCCGCCTAGCGCGCACGGAGAGAAGATGTCGCAGTCCACGTCGTAGATCTCCTCCGGCGCCACCACCTCGGCGCCCATGCTCCGGGCCTTCCGCAGTGTGCTGTCGTGAAGGGCGGTTGCCACCAGGTGGACGCCCTCGTCCAGCAGATGACGAGCGGCTTGGGTACCCACCTTGCCGAAGCCCTGCATGGCCACCCGCCGGCCCCGGAGGCTGTCGCTCCCCCAGACCACCTTGGCGCAAGCCTTCATGCCCACGTAGAGCCCCAGGCCGCTCATGATGGAGCTGTCCCCGCTGCCCCCCTGGGACACCGGCAGGCCCACCACATGGTCCGTCTCGCGGTTGACGATCTCCATGTCCCGGCCGGTCCCCCCCACGTCCGCGGTGGTCACGAAACGTCCATCCAAGGTGTTGAGGCAACGCCCGAAGGCCCGTAGGAGGGCCTCGCTCAAACCGGCGCGGGGGTCGGCGATGATGGCCGCCTTGCCGCCGCCGATGTCAAGGCCGGCCACCGCCGACTTGTAGGTCATGGCGCGTGCCAGCAGCAGGACGTCCCCGAGCGCCTCCTCCCGGCCGGCGTAGGGCCAGATGCGGGTCCCGCCGCAGGCCGGCCCCAGCGAGGTGTCATGGATCGCCACGATGGCCCTGAGGCCCGCTTCCGCGTCGGTGAACACGGTCACCTGCTCGTAGCCGGAGCAACTCAGGTGGTCAACTACCAGCATCACCCTGGCCTGACCGGGCCAACCAATCCCCGACTAGGTAGCTCCCGTCGGCCGCCGCCCCGACCAATGTGACCGGGCGGTAACCAAGCCCGCCCGGTCAATCGGCGATCAAGCGGTGGTGGCCAAGGAATCGCTCTTCCTGATGAACGCTATGCCTAGCAGGATGACCCAGGCGACTTGAACGAACACGGTGAGATTACCCAAGAGGTACAGCGTAAAGATGCTGCCTTCTATGAAGGTCGCGATGAACAGGAGGAAAGACCCGACAATCGCCGGGGCCACGCCCAGCCAGATCGCGAGGGGCTTGTCCGGACCGATCAGGTCGACATTCATAAGGGACACAGCCCAGAATGCCACACCCACCAGGGCAAGTACCGTCGCGAAGAGACCGACTGCCCCTCCTATCACCGTGAATATGACGGCTGTAGCGATGGATTCTCCCGATGCTATGCCCTCAGCCGGTGAATAGCTAAGCGTCACAGATGTCAAGAAGCTCATCGCAAGGGACACGGTACGCACTGCCAATGCGATCGTGAGGAAAAGGAGACCGATCTTCCTCAGGTACCCTTCACTGCCCGTGTCCCCTAACACTTCCTTAACGCCCCAGAAACCCAGCAGCATCCCGAAGGCGGCTATGAATCCGATGTATGTTAAGAGACTCACCTGGGTACTATCCGGCACCATAGCCTGAATGGCAGCCTGCATTGCAGCTTGGACTCCGTCAGGGTTTTCTCCAGGAAAACTGCCCGGCCGAATACTACTAACTACAACGTCAACCACAGGCCCTACGATCAATAGCCACCCCGTGATTCTGCCTAGTCTCGCCCGTGTCACTTTTGCCCCCTTCGTAGCATTGGTTTCCGTTGTCAGTAGGTAGGTTCACGTGCTGAAACCTACGGTAGCCTCAGATCACTTCAGGGTTCTCAGGACTTGGGTCCAGCATAGTTCTCCCCCACACTCGCGCAAGTCATATAAGCGTCGACGATGTGCATTCACCTGCCCGAGAATGTGTGGTCGCCGTGAATTGGCCCCGTTCCGGCACGTCGCACCTCCGGGAGCGGCTACGTAGATCGAACTTGGGCGAGGGAGAGACTCGGCGGCGGTTGGAGTCTCACCTGATCCCTTGGGACGAAGCCGCGGTGGGCCCGGCGGGAATCGAACCCGCGGCCTTCGGATTAAAAGTCCGCTGCTCTGCCTACTGAGCTACAGGCCCAACCGGCAGGGTAGCGACCACCAGGCCTTTCGTGAGCCTCGCTCCGCCCCGCTTTGGAGCGATAGGCTGGCTCGGTGATCACGTTCGGATACTCGGGGCTGCCTCCGCCGGCCATGGCGGATGATGAGTTCCTGGACGGGTTGTTGGAGCAGGGTTACCAGGCCTTCGAGTTGGCCTTTACGAGGTCCTTCCCGTGGAACGAGCGGCGCTGCAGCTCCTTCGGGAAGAAGGCGGCCGAACGAGGGATCCCGCTCTCCATCCATGCCCCCTATTTCGCGGTCCTCACCCTTACCGACGAGGACCGGGCGCGGAGATGCCGGGGAGCGATCGAGCACACGATGAAGCTGGCCGCCGAGATGGCCGCTCGGGTGGTGGTGGCCCATCCGGGCGGGCGGCGCAAGGAGGAGCCGGGCTTCCTGATGGACACCATACGGCACCACCTCGATCAGCTGGCGACCAAGGTGTCCGACCTAGGGGTCGGCCTGGGCCTCGAGACCACGGGGCGGGCCTCCCAGATGGGCAGCCTCGGCGACATCGCCGTCCTCGGGGCGGAGTATCCGTTCGTACGGCCGGTCATCGACTGGGCCCACGTCCATGCCATCAGCGGAGGAGGCCTCCGGTCGGTCGAGGCGTTCGAGGCGGTGCTCGGGTTCCTTCGGGAGAACTTCGCCGGGTGGAAGATCGATCCGCTCCACACCCAGTTCAGCGATGTCCTGTACGACGAGACCGGCGAGATCCGCCACCTCCCCTACGGCCGGGGCGACCTCCGGATCACACCCCTGGTCGAGGCGGCCCACCGGGCCGGATTCCGGATGACCGTCATCTCCGAGTCCCGCGACGAACCGTCCCACCACATGATCCAGACCGAGATCAACAAGGCCTTGGCGTCCGTGACCGCGCCGGAACCGCCCGGACGGCCCGCCGCGAGCGGCCGCGTCTCCTTCCCGACCGTACCCAGGGCCAAGGAGACCGAGCAAGGATACGCCCTGGCCGGCTACGACGACCCCCTGCGGCTCTCCAACCTCGACAAGCAGTTCTTTCCCGACGGCTACACCAAAGGCGACCTGATCTCCTACTACGCCTCCGCCGCGCCGATGTTGCTTCCCCACCTGGAGGATCGGGCGATTGTCATGGCTCGGTTCCCCGACGGTGCCGAGGCCGCCTTCTTCTACGAGAAGCAGGCCCCCGGCCATCAGCCGGCCTGGATGCCGCTGGTCCCGATCGACTCGGCCCATCGGGGCGCGGTGATCGAGTACGTGACCGCCGACCGGCCCGAGTCCCTCATGTGGCTGGCCAACATGGGTTGCATCGAGGTCCACCCCTGGCTCTCGCGGGTCCGGTCCCTCCATGCCCCCGACTTCGCGGTGTTCGATCTCGACCCCGCCGCGGGCTCGAGTTGGGACCAGGTGGCGGCTGTCGGCGGCCTCCTCCGCGAAGCCCTCGGCCACCTGCGGCTGAGGGGCTATCCGAAGACTTCCGGATCGAGAGGCATCCACGTCTACGTACCTCTCGACCCGGTCCACGACTACGCCCGGGTCAGGATGTTCGTACAGCGGATCGGACATCTGCTGGCCGCCGCCAACCCGGAGAACGTGACCATGGACCGCCACATTCCCAACCGTGCGGGGAAGGTGTACATCGACTCCGGGCAAAACCGGGCCGGCGCCACCATCGCGGCGGCCTACTCGGTGCGGCCCCGCGCCGGCGCGCCGGTCTCCACGCCGCTCCGGTGGGACGAACTGGATTCCATCGATCCGACGAGCTTCACCATCACCACCATCTGGGACCGGATCTCCCGCTACGGAGACCTGTTCGCGCCCGTGCTCCTGGGAGGCCAGCGGCTCGACCGGGCCGAGGAGGCGCTGGGAATACCCGGCTGACCGTATCGAAGCCGAAGATGCGAGCAGTCACTCCTAGAGTGGGCGCTATGGCTGGCGACGCTACGGCATACCGGGTGGAGCACCTGGCCGCCGCGGCCGGGGTCGGGGTCGATACCATCCGCTACTACCAGGGGATGGGCCTCCTCCCCCCCACCGACCGGGATGGTCGCTCGGTGGTGTACGGGAACGCCCACCTGACCCGGTTGCGAACCATCCGAGCCCTCGCCGATGATGGCTTCACCCTGGCCCAGATCAAGCGCCTCCTGGACGAGTCCGGGCATCCGCTCCTGGAATCGCTGGCCGGGGCCACAGTCGGCCTGGAGCGGGCCGAACTCGCCGAGCGATCCGGGCTTCCCCCCCATCTGGTGGACATTGCGGTGTCGGCCGGTCTGATCCAGCCACTCGGCGACGGTGCGGAGGAACGATTCGCTCCCGACGTGGCACCGATGCTGGCCGCAGGTATGTCGCTGCTGGAGGCCGGGTTCCCCCTCGACAAGCTGGCGGCCCTGGCGGCCCGGCACGCCACATCGGTGGAGAGCGTGGTGGACGCCGCCATCGACTTGTTCAACGACCACATCCGCGACAACCAGCCCCACGGGGCCGTCGAGACGGCCGAGATGTTCCGAACCCTCGTGGTCCACGTCACCCGTCTGGTGGCGCAGCACTTCCACCACACCGTGGTCACCCGGGTGAAGGAGCGGCTGGACGAGTCGGAGGACGCGGCCCTGGTCAAGGCACTCGAGGACATCGAGGAACGCCAGATGGTGATCCACACCGAGTGGCGATGACCCGTCACTCGCTGTTGGAGCAACGTATCGCCCGCGCCGCCGCCCGCGCCGCCGTTTCGGGGCGTCCCTCGGTAGTCACGCTGGCGGCGCCCGCGCAGGACAGCGATGCGCTCGCCATAGCGTTGGAAGCAGGACCGCCTTTCGCCTACTGGGAAGTGCCGGACCGGGGCCTCGCCATGGCCGCCGCCGGTGAGGCGCACGTCATCCGGACCCCGGCGGACGCCGCACGCTTCGGCACCGCCTCGGCCGCCGTGCGGGACCTCGCGAGCCGGACCCACCAGGCGGCGCTCGACGGAGCAGAGCGGGCGCCGCTCCTGGTCGGGGGCTTCTCGTTCGCGCCGTGCGGCGCCTGGCCGGGATTCCCGGCGGGGCGTCTCGTGCTTCCCCAGCTGGCCTACATCCAGCGGGACCCCGGCAACCGGGTGTGGATGGCGGCAACCGAGGTTCTCGCCGGCGCGGATCCGGCCGCGGTCGCCGGCAGGCTGATGGCGCGGATCCGGTCCGCCCGCCGCATGGCGCCGGCGCCGGTCGCTCCCGGGGTGACGGACCACCGGCGCGCCCGCGACATCGACCTGAGCGATCCGGGATACCTGGCCGGCGCCGGGGACGCGATCCGGTTGATCCGCGACGGAGACCTGACGAAGGTGACCCTGGCCCGCAGGCTGGATGTCGGTCACCGGCCGGATCTCGGCCCATTCCTCGCCTCCCTGCGCCGGATCCACGGCGGCTGCGTCATCTTCGCGTTCGCCCGACCCGGAGGCGCGGTGTTCTGTGGCGCCACTCCCGAGCTGCTGGCTCGGGTCGAAGGATTGACGGTCAGGACGCTCGCCCTGGCCGGAACCGCGCCGCGGGGCTCGTCCGGGTCGGAGGACCGGCGCCTGGCCCGCCTCCTCCTGTCCGATTCGAAGGAACTCGAGGAACACGCCCACGTCCGCTCCGAGCTCATGAGCCGGCTGTCGGACCGGGGTTTCGCGCTGGACCCCCCGGAACGGATCGCCGTGCTCGAGTTGCCCGGCATCCTCCATCTCGCCACCCCGATCAGCGCGGTGGCGCCGGTCGGAACCGGCGTTCTGGACGTGGTGGGATCCCTCCACCCCACACCGGCAGTGGGCGGCCTGCCCCGGGACCGGGCCACGAACTGGATCACGGCCCGCGAGCCCTTCGACCGCGGTTGGTACGCCGGGCCGGTGGGCTTCTGCGACCTGTCCGGTAACGGGGAGTTCCATACCGCCCTGCGGTCCTGCCTGATCGAAGGCGACCGGACCAGCCTCTTCGCAGGCGCAGGTATCGTCTCGGCATCGCAACCGGAGAAGGAACTCCTGGAGACCGATCTGAAGCTGGGAGCGCTGCTCCCGTCTCTCACTCCGGTATGACCGATCACCGGCGGCGAGCCTACGCCACCGCCGACACCCTGGCTGCCGCCCTGGTCGAGGGAGGCGTGGCCGGGGTGATCATCTCTCCGGGTTCCCGTTGCACACCACTGGCGCTGGCTGTGAGCGACGGTGGCCCGCCCTCCGAGGTGGTGCTCGATGAGCGCTCCGCCGGGTTCACGGCCCTGGGATTGGCCAGGGCGACCGGCAAGCCGGCCGCGGTGATCTGCACCTCCGGTTCGGCAGCCGCCAACTACCTACCGGCCGTGGTGGAGGCCGACCGGGGCCGCGTACCGCTGGTGGTCGTCACCGCCGACCGTCCGCCCGGTTTCCTCGATCGCGACGCTCCCCAGACCATCGACCAGATCGGGCTCTACGGCTCGGCGGTGCGCGCCTCCGCCAACCTTCCGGTGGCGCACGAGAGTGATCGCGAGTGGACAGCCGGTGAGGTGCTCCGGGTGCTGGGGGCCGCCTACCCGCCCAACGCCGGCCCCGTTCATCTGAACGTCCCGTTCGACAAGCCCCTGGAGCCACCGGAGTGGCGCGACACCGCACCGTCGTTCGAGATGTCGCTCCCCGAATCCCGGGACGAGAGGGTGCTCGGGCCGTCGGTGGAGACGCTGGAAGGTTTCATGGACCGGGCCGATAACGGCGTAATGGTGGTGGGTCCCAGACAGACCGGGCAGGCCGAGCGGGACGCCGTTTATCGATTGGCGGCGCGGTCCGGATGGCCGATCCTGGCCGACGGGATGTCGGGACTGCGCAGCTGCGTCGGAGAGAACCTGGTGACCACCGGTGACGTGCTGGTCGGGGACCGGAGCTTCGCAGCCCTCCACACCCCCGACGCGGTACTCCGGATCGGCGCCATGCCCACGGGCACCATCACCCAGAACTGGCTGGAAGGGCTCCGTGCACCCGAGATCGTCCTGGATCCGGACTTCCGGTGGCGGGCCTCCGGCCCAGAAGCGGTCCTGCGCGATCCGATCGCGCCGCTCGTGGATCGAGTGTCGCCCTCACAGCAGGACGGCATCTGGACCCGTGCCTGGCGATCTGCAGAGCTGCGGGTTCGCGAGCGGCGCCGCTACGAGCGCACCCACCACCCGGACACGGAGCTTGCGCTGACCGCGGAGGTACTCGACAACGAAGCCCTGGTCTGGGCGGGTTCCAGCATGCCGGTGCGCCATGTGAACGCCATGCTGGAGCCGGGCTGCGGGGCCGCCGTGCTCGGCAACCGGGGTGCGTGCGGGATCGACGGTGCGCTGGCGTCGGCTGCCGGCGCCGCGCTGGGTTTCGGAAAGCGGGTCACCGCCCTGCTGGGGGACCTGACCTTCCTCCACGATGTCGGGTCGCTGGCCGCGGCCCGATCGCTGGGGGTGGACCTGTCGATCGTCGTGCTGGACAACGGGGGAGGCGCCATCTTCGAGATGCTCCCCTACCTACGATCCCTCCGGGAGTCCGGCGCGGAGGCTGCCTACCAGCAGGCTCGGGAACTCTTCGTCACCCCCCACGACCAGGACTTGGTGGCCGTGGCCGGCGGATTCGGCGTAGCGGCCGAACGTATCGGGCCCACCGAGATGGTGGGGGCGCTACGAAGGGCAAGGTTGCGACCCGGTGTGAGCGTGCTGGTTGTAAAAACCGACCCCGAGGCCATGTTCACCGCCTACCGCCGCCTCTACCGAACCTGAGGATCAGAACGCCATAAACGGTGCCCTGTTCCTGAGGATCAGGGCGTCAAATATGACGTTCTCTGCCCAAAGTTCGAGAAGTCGCGAAATCCGATGCTCCGCATCGGGCCCTCCCCCGCCACCACCTGTCCTGGTTCGGAGCGTGGCCGGCCATGCCCGGCTGGATGCCGGGATCGGCGGTTCGCTCCACGAAGCCCCGTATGTTCCCTCCGGACCGGCCGTTCCGATCGGTACACGCATCAGCCGGTGTAGGTGCTTGGCGAAAGTCAACGTATCGAAGGGGTATGACAAATACGTGTGATCCGTCCGATCCACCGAGGAATCGCCACCGGCGCGGTCACGAGATCGTGCGGTATGGGAGCGGAAAGCTGCCTGCACGGGCCAGTGTGGTCCGTGAAGGCCGTCACCGACAGAGACCGACCAGCGATTCGTCACTAGAGTCGCCGCCATGAGTTGGACCTTCGACAACGGCACCATCCTGACCAAAGCGGCCCTGGTGGGCGAGTACGCCAACAATGCCTTCGTGGTGGCCTGCGCCCGGACCGGTCACGGAGTGATCATCGACGCCGCCGCCGAACCGGATCGGATCCTTGAGCTGGCCGACGGCGTGGAGGTGGAGGCATTGCTCACCACCCATGGCCACTACGACCATCTGAGAGCCGTCGCACCGGTGGTCGAGGCCCTCGGCGTGCCGTTCCTCCTCCACCCTGCCGACCACGAGTTGGCGGAGCGGACCACTCGGGTCACTCCGACACCGTTGCGCGACGGGGAAGTGATCCCTCTGGGCGAGACCAGCCTGCTGACCCTGCATACACCCGGCCACACTCCCGGATCGGTGTGCTTCCTCAGCCCGGGTGTGCTCTTCTCGGGGGACACCCTGTTCCCGGGCGGCCCGGGCGCCACCGAGTACGAGGGTGGGGATTTCGACGAGATCATCAAGAGCATCAAGGACCGGCTGTTCACCCTTGACGAGTGCACCGACGTCTACCCGGGGCACGGTCCGACCAAGACCACCATCGGGACCGAGAAGCCGGAGCTGCCCGAGTGGATCGCCCGAGGCTGGTAGCCGGCATACAGTAGAGCCAATCCCCGGCTAGGGCCGCGCTAACCGCTTCCCCTTGGATGGGGATGGTCGTCCTGCGGGCCGCACTCCCTGCAGGATCCCACGATTGCGAAGTGATGTGGGCTGGTGTGGAAACCGTACTTGCTGAGGAAGAGCTCGTAGAGGGGCGCGACCTCCGTGTGAGGTACCTCGATGGTTCTGCCGCAGGCTTCGCACACGAGATGTTCGTGGTCGTGGTCGAGCGTGATGTGCCATCTTCCCGACCGCCCGCTGCCCAGTGAGATGTGGTGAACCAGCCCGATCCGGGCCAGATCGTCGAGGATCCGGTAGACGGTCGACGCTTCTATCCGGCCCGTGGTCTCCTGAACGTGATCGATGATCAGCCGTGCGCTGACGAAAGGTTCTTCGCTCGACGCCAGGGCGCGAAGCACGGCCCTTCTCGGAAGGGTGAGGCGGAGTCCGGCTTCGCGGAGCCGCTCTATGAGTAGGTCCTCGGTCAGGATGACTTCGTTCGACATGTGGAGGCCCCACGCTGTAGCAAATGCATGCTCGAGCCAGTTGTGATTCTATGTCATCTGGGTGGTCTTACCAACTGTGCCTCCTGTCCGGCTCTCCTAACGACAACGACCACAAATGTGCTTGTCAGGGAAAGACCACCGCCACGGCTGCAGTCACGACGGTCACGAAGGGGACTGGCTCCGTCCCCGGGCACCGGTGAATTGCCTGGCACGCTGTGGCCTGTCTACGAAACGACCAGGCGTGCCCTGGCGGCATACCACACCGCCGCTCCACAGACAGGCGGCTAGACTGCTCGCCAGACCGGACGGAAAGGCGCGACCAGCCTAGGCGGGCCAATTCCCCTCACGGTCCACAAGATGACCACTTGCTCTCCGAGTTCCAGTGACCACTCTGGAGCCGGGAGGTATCCCCCAACCTCGATGGTGGGGAGAAACGGAGCAGCCATGTCGAACGCTAAGTCGGATCATCCGCCAGCCGCCATCCGCAAGAAGGTGAACGCGCCTGCAGTGCGGGCCCGGAAGGGCGGGAAGCCGCTGACGATGTTGACCGCCTACGACTTCCCCGGCGGCAAGGTGGCGGATCAGGCCGGGGTCGACATCATCCTGGTGGGCGACTCGGTGGCCAACGTGGTTCTCGGATACGAGACCACCAACGAGGTGACGCTCGACGACATGATCCACCACACGGCCGCGGTAGCGCGAGCCCGTCCCGGTGCCCTGCTGGTGGCGGACATGCCGTGGATGACCTTCCATGTCAGCCCTGAGGAGACCCTGCGCAACGCCGCCCGCCTCGTCCGGGAGGGCGGGGCCGAGGCCGTCAAGCTCGAAGGCGGCACGACCCGGGTCGAGATGATCCGCAAGTTGGTGTCGGCCGAGATCCCGGTAATGGGACACATCGGGCTGACCCCCCAATCGGTCCACGCCGCCGGCGGGTACCGTATCCAGGGGAGAAGGTTGGAGGACGCCAGGCGGCTGATAGAGGACGCCCTGGCCCTTGAGGAGGCGGGTGTGTTCGCCGTGGTCTTGGAGGGTGTCCCGGCCATTCTGGCCCAGGCCATCACCCGACGGGTGAGCGTCCCCACCATCGGCATAGGCGCCGGGCCGGACACCGACGGACAGGTGTTGGTCATGCATGACATGCTCGGCCTCAACTTCGGCCACTACCCCAAGTTCGTCCGGCGCTACGCAGAGCTGTCCAGCGAGGCCGTGGCAGCAATAGATCGCTGGATCAGGGACGTTCGCCATGGTTCGTTCCCGAGCGAGGAGGAGTCCTACCACATGATCGACGCCGCCGCCTTGGAGCTGATCGAGGAACCCGCCGGAGCCGACCGGGCCATCGGGCACCGATAAGACCCGGCAGCGCGTTCGGGGGCCGACCACCGTCAACCTGCTTGCCACTACCACTGCGGGAGGGACACCTAGACTTGCCCCATAGGTATCCGGGGCGAAAGGAACGCCATGGACAGTCAGTCTGGAACGCAGGGTCAGGTTGCTCCGGCCAGCAACGGGATGGCGATCGCCGGCCTGGTGCTCGCCATTTGCGCGGTGGCGCTCTCGTGGTTGCCCGTGGTCAACTTCGCCTGCTGGGTCCTGGGACTGATCTTCTCGATCATGGGCCTGAGGAATGCCAACCGTGGAGCACCGTATCGCGGCTTGGCCATCGCCGGGTTGGTGATCTCTCTAGCGGGCATCGTTCTGATCGTCGTGTTGATTATCGTCGTAGGACTCGTGGCCGTTGCCGCCTGATCGGGTTACAACCCCGCATCGACCAACTCACAGACGACCCGACCCCGACTGTCGCGCTGCGCGAGAGCGTTGATCAAGGGTCTTGAAAGGATCCCCGAAACCACATACGTTGCCCGGCATGGGCAATTGGTCAATCGAAATCAGGGTTCCGAGGTCCGGTGATGCCGACCTCGACACCGAAGTTCACCGGCGGGCGCTGAGCGAGCTCGAAGGTCAGAGAGTGGGTCGGGAGTTGTACAACCTCCTCCGCAGGAAGCACCAGGGCTCGTTCCTGAGCCGCGAGGGTGCCAGCGCGGTGTCGACCATCGCCGAGGCCGCCCTGGCCATCACCAGGGCAATGGAGGGCGCGCAGCAGGGCATCCCGTCCGAGTTGACCGTCATCCTCCACAGGAATCGCTGAGCCGGCCGTGCGAGCGCCTGAACCGGAACCGGCCGAGCCTCCGGTTAACTTGTCGGCCTGATGGCAGTTGACGCAGTCGCCTTCGACTTCGGAGGGGTGGTTATCCGGACCCCCTTCGAGATGGCGCCCGGGCTGGAGGACCGGCTCGACCTGCCGCGGGGCAGCATCGATCTGGCCGGTCCCTTCGACCCGGATGCCGATCCTCTCTGGCGGAGATTCCAGGCCGGGGAGTTCACCGAACTCGAATACTGGCATCGCCAGGCCGACCGTCACGCCGGGATGATCGGCGCCGGCCCGGACCGCCTGCGCAGCTTCATCGACGCCCTGTTCGACGCACCCCGGGAGGAAGTCATCCGCCCCAGGACCTGGGAGTTGCGAAGAACCCTGCGCTCCCTGGGGTTACGGGTGGGGGTTCTCACCAACGACCTGAGCCGGTTCCACGACCCGGCCTGGATCGAGCGCATGCAAGTACTCGACCGTTTCGATCCCTTCGTCGATCTCTCCAACACCGGCATCCTCAAGCCCGATCCCCGGGGCTACCTGCGCCTGCTGGCGCGCATGGAACTGCCCGCCCATCGGGTGCTGTTCGTGGACGACCAGCCCGTCAACATCGCCGGTGCCGCGAAGGTGGGCATGCAGACCGTCCACTTCAACGTGCTCGACCGACCGGCCTCGATCGGCCGGGTGCTGAGGACGATCGACCTCTAGGTCCGCTTTTTCTCAGCGACGCCCTGGAGCGCGGGAACTGTCGATTCGGCCGGCCGTCTGGATCCTGGTCAGGACTGCGTTGAGCTATAGCCCGCGTGCTCGCTACGGCGCCGGGGCGTGGGTGGGGTCTACCCAGTCGGGGCTGTTGACCTCGTCGAATAGCCGTGTGATGTCATCGGACGGGGGTGCCGTCACCAGGGTCACCGCGATGGCCAGGGCCGTTGCCGCCGCGAAGCCGGGAACGGCCGGGTTGATCGCCCATATTCCGAGGTCGGCAACGCTTCGGACCGCGGACGCCAGCCCGAGAGACGCCGTCAGGTCAAGTAGGCCCTGGTTGCCCAGATCCATCAGCCACCAGAAGGTGGAGACCACGGTGCCCGAGATGACACCCGTGAAGGCCCCCGCCAGGTTGAAGCGCCTCCAGTACAGGGCCATGACGGTTACCGGACCGAAGGCCGCGCCCATGCCGCCCCAGGCCAGTGACACCAGGGCGAACACCGACTCCGGCGAGAGGATCGAGATCACGGCGGCCACCACGCCGACCGCAACCAGCAACAGCCTCCCGACCGTCACCTGCCGTTCGGCTCGCACTCGCTCCGTGATCCGCTTGAGCAGTGGCATGTCTCTCGAAGCGATGGCGGATGCCAGCAACAGTTGCGAGTCGGCGGTGCTCATGACGGCCGCCGCCACCGCCGTCAGCAGCAGGCCGCCCACGATGGGGTGGAAGAAGACCGACGAGACCACCAGGTAGAGCCGCTCCGAGTCGGGAATGTCCACGCCTCGGGCGGCGAGGGCCGGCGCGGCGACCAGACCCGCCAGCAGCCCGAACGAGAACACGAGCGCCGCCCAGCCCACGTTTATGTAGGTACTACGAGGAATCAGCCGTTCTTCTCTTATGGCCATGAACCGCGCCAGGAGCCTGAGGGCTCCGAAGGTGCCCAGTCCCCAGCCGAGGGCGGATGCGTAGGGCGTCCAGCCCAGTCCGTCTCCGGCTGCGTCCGTGAACGGGTTCCAGAACCCGGGAGCGGCATTCTCGAGACCCTGGAAGGGGTTGCTCGTGTTCAGAGTGAGGGTCAAGGCGATGATGACGAACCCGCCCAGCATGAGGAGGGCCTGGAAGACATCGGTCCGGGACACGGCCACAAACCCCATGAACGTGTAGGACAGCAGGGCGAGCAGGGTGACGAGGATCGCCATGTTGTGGGCAGCGCCGGTGGGATCCAGGTCGAAGACTTCCTCGAGGAGCTTGGCGCCCGCGATCAGCCCCGAGCAGACGTAGAGCGTGATGAAGTAGAGGCTGATCGCGGCGGCCAAACCGCGCAACGTGCCGCTGGTGTCCCGGAAGCGTTTCTCCCAGAACTCCGGGATGGTCAGCGCATCGTCGGCCGCGATGGTGTAACGCCGGAGGCGTTTGGCCATGACGATCCACACCAGCCAGATGCCCACCACGAGCCCGGCCACCGTCCAGAGGTGCATGAGACCGCCGGCGAAGGCCAGCGCCGGCAACACCAGCATGGTCCAGCCGCTGGCGTTGGAAGCACCGGCGCTCAGGGCGATGGTGAAGGCACCGAGCCTTCGCCCGCCCAGGACGTAGTCGCCCATGTTCGCCACGCCGTCTGACCGGTAGAGGACGATGCCGATGAGGACGACGGAGTACAGGGCGAAAACGATCAGCGTCCAAGCCCAATCGGCCATGCGAGACCCCCTACCTCGATTCGTAGCCGTACCCAGGGTCGCCTGTAGAGCCGAACCCGCCCTACCGGCACGGCGAGGGATTACCGCAGTATACGGCCAGGCTCCCCGGATCCTTGCCAGCCGTCCTCTCCGTGCCCGGCGTCGGGGTGGGCATCGAAGAAACCCGGCTCACCGGGTATCGAGCCCATGTACCGGTACCCACCGCTCCCGGCGATAATGCACGCCGGCAGCGAACAGAAGGAGCCAGCATGCCGGAGTCGGCATCGACATACACGATGGGCTATGACGAGGATTTCCTGCAGATGCTCCACTGGCGCAGCGCGGAGACGCATGCCAAGCACCTGCTCCCGCACCTCGAACCCGGCCTCAGCGTGCTCGACTTCGGCTGCGGGCCCGGGACCCTGTCGGTGGGCCTGGCCAGGGCCGTGGAGCCCGGCGAGTTCCACGGCGTCGACATCGAGCCGTCTCAGATCGAGATGGCCCGGGCCGCTGCCGGAGCCGGCGGGCACGGCAACGCTTCGTTCCAGGTGGCGGACGCCACCGATCTTCCCTTCGACGACGACACGTTCGACGTGGCCCACTGCCATACCGTCCTGATGCATGTTCCGGACACCCACGCCGTCCTGGCCGAGGTCAAGAGGGTTCTCAAGCCCGGCGGGATCATCTCCTGCCGCGAACTGATAGCTGCGTCCAGCTTCTCGGAACCCGCCTACAGCCTGGCGGGAGCATGGGAGACGTTCACGAAGCTGGTGATCGCCAACGGCGGGCACCCCCAGATGGGGAGGGAACTCAAAGCCAAGCTGCTGGACGGCGGATTCGTGGATGTACAGGCGACTGCCTCCGTCGACATGTTCAGCACCCCCGAAGCCAGAGCCGTTCTCGACGCTGTGATCACCGAGTGGTTCTTCTCCCCCAAGGTGATGGCCGCTGCCACCGCATCCGGGTTGGCCACCCAAGAACAGTTCGACACTTGGAAGGTCGACCAGGCGAGGTGGCGAGACCATCCGGGAGCGCTGGGCGCCATCGCCTTCGGCGAGGCCATAGCCACCAAGCCGTGACTACGAGGTCGGTCATCTCGGCCGGATCACACCTCGACGATTCGGGCTCGTGCGTCCAGGACAGAGAGCAGCATCCCCAACTCACCGGAGTCGGATGTCAGCAGCGTGACCTCCTCGTCCGAACGCCGAGCCCGAGCCACCGCGGGCGCAACGGACGCATCGATCACGTCGCTCGTAGCCGCCCGGCCACACAGTTGGCCGCCGGCGCGAGCCGTCGCTCCGTCGAGAACGACCTCGTTGCATCGGTTGAGCGTTCGCGATAACAGGGCTTGGCGGTCCGGGCTCCTCCACGCCTGGCCGATCACGCCGGTGGGTACATGAACCGCTTCGCCCCTGGCGAAAGCGGCCTCGAGCGCTGCCAGGACTTCTCGGTTGCCGCGATCCACCTGGATCAGGGCGCCCGCGTCGAGCACCAGGGTCACCGTCTACCTACCTAGGATGGCGCGGCCCCGCCGAAGCTCCTCCTCGGTGAATGCCCCGTTCTCCGCCTGCCACTCCTCCATCAGTTCGCGGAAGCCCTCCGCCGCTTCGCGCCGCCACTCCGGACCGTAGCGGAGCCTGTCCCGTCGGTCCGCCGCCTCGAAGGCCTTCTCCATGAGGTCGGCCAGCACCGGATCCTCAGGGCGGCCCATGCTGATGATCTGGATCGCTACCAGACCTGAAGGCTCCGGTGATCCGGCGGGCCGATGCGCAGCCGGATCCGTCCGATCCTCGTCGCCAACCGGTGGATCGGGCGTCCGAGGGGACTGGACGATGCCGTCGTCGAGCGAATCGGCAAGAACTGTGGTTTCCATACCGGACAATGTACAGAGCCTTGTTGGAGATGTCTAGACCCTCGTCTAGCGGTGCGTGGCCTCCGTCGGGCCCCGCCGAGGGTTCAGGTAGCTCACGAGGTCCGAGCAGCTGTCCGCGACTTGGGTGTGGTCGAAGAAGAAGCCGGGCATGCCGACCGCCTCGGCGCCGTCTAGGTTGACTTGCATGTCGTCCACGAACAGGCACTCGGAGACGTGGAGGCCCATGCGGTCGGCGGTGGTCGTGTAGGTGAGGGGATGCGGCTTGCGAACCCCGAGGGTCACCACGTCTATGACCTGCTCGAACAGGTGCCTGTAGGGCCACGTGTCCCACCACCCGTAACCCAACCACTCGCTCGAGTCGTTCGAGAGGGTGGCCTGGCGGAACCGCCGGCCGAGGATCTCGATGGTGGCCATCACCTCGGGACGCTCCGTACCCGTCCAGTCGATCTCCCTCGTCAGGTCCAGGGGGCGGCCGTTGGCGGCGCTGGTCTGCTGGTACCTCTTCCAGTACTCCGTCTCGGTCAACTCCCCGGTCGAGCACTTGGCGTAGTCGGCGTCGCCCCCGGGCGAGAAGGGTCCCCGCGGCAGGGTGCCCGGAGGCCAGCCCCTGGATGCTTCGAGATCGTCGAGCAGCTCGAAAGGGGTCGGGTAGAGGATGCCTCCCATGTCCCAGATGACGGCCCGGATGTCAGCCATCCCCGCGGTCCCACTCCCGGGCGTGCTCCAGCATCACCTCCCGCATGGACCGGGGCGGCTCGGGCTCGGGTAGATCGACGAGGACCGTGCCCGACTCGATCCTGACCGGGTAGGAGTCGAGCCGGAGCTCCGGCTCCCCGCACTTGGCGCCCGTGTCCGCCTCGTAGCGCCAGAAGTGGAGCGGGCAGGTGATGACCCCGTCCTTGACGAGCCCGCCGGCCAGCCGAGACGCCTGGTGCAGGCACTCGTTCCGGTAGGCGTAGGCCCGATCGCCGACCCGGACCACTACCGCCCGCCCATCCCCGATCTCGACACAACTGTTGGTGGGCAGGTCCTCGACGGGGCCGGCGCTAACCGTCGGCAACGCCTCAACCGTCCAGCTTCATCACCACAGCCTTGGATTCGCTGAAGAATTCATAGCTGTACTCGCCCCCCTCCCGGCCGACACCGGAGTCCCCATAGCCGCCGAAGGGCGCCCGCAGATCTCGCACGAAGAAGCAGTTGACCCACATCGTGCCGGCCCGCACCTCCCGGGCGACCTTGTGGGCGGTGTTCACGTTGGTGGTCCACACCATCGCCGCCAATCCATAGCGGGTGTCGTTGGCCATCTCGATCGCCTCGTCGACCTCGTCGAAGGGGATGATCATCTCGACCGGCCCGAAGATCTCGTCCTGGCAGGACCGCATGTGGTTGTCGGCATCGGCGAAGATGGTCGGCGCCACGTAGTTCCCGCTCGCCAGGGCGCCTTCGGTGACCCGGTAGCCGCCCGTCATCAGCTTGGCCCCCTCCTCCTTGGCCAGGTCGATGTACGACAGCACCTTCTCCATGTGCTCCCGGGTTACCAGCGGGCCCATGCCGGTAGCGGGATCGAGCGGGTTGCCCACCACGTACCGCTCGGCGCCGTCCACCATCCGCGCCACGAACTCGTCGTAGACGGGACGCTGGACGAGCAGGCGGGCGCCGGCCAGGCACACCTCGCCCTGGTTGGTGAAGATGCCCCGGAGCGAACCGGCGACGGCCTTGTCCAAGTCGGCATCGGCGCAGACGATGTTGGGCGAGTTGCCGCCCAGCTCGAACGACAGCTTCTTAAGGCTCGGCGCCGCGGCCGCCATGATGGCCTTGCCGGTGGCCGACTCGCCGGTGAAGGTGATCCCGTCCACATCGGGATGCCGGACCAGCGCCTCGCCGGCCTCCTCCGGCCCGAAGCCGTGGACCAGGTTGAACACCCCGTCGGGCAGGCCGGCGTCCCGGCAGATCTCCGCCAGCAGGGTGGCGGTCACCGGGGACTGCTCGGCCGGCTTGGCCACCACCGTGCAGCCGTAGGCGAGGGCCGGCGCCACCTTCCAGGTGAGGAGCATCAGGGGGAAGTTCCATGGCGAGATGGCGCCCACCACCCCGAGGGGCTCCCGCAGTTCGTAGGTGAGGACCCCGTCCCAGGGCTTCGAGAAGGCCTTGGTGTGGGCGTGCTCGGCGGCGTCGGCGAAGAAGCGGAAGTTGTGGGCGGAGCGGGGGATGTCCTTGGAGCGAGCAGCCGAGATCGGCTTACCCATGTCCCGGACCTCCCACTCCGCCAACTCGTCTAGGCGGGCCTCGATCCCCTCGGCCACCCGGTACAGGGCCTGGCGGCGCTCGGCGGGGTCCATCGATGCCCAAGCCGGCAGCGCGGCCCGGGCCGTTCCGACCGCCCGGTCCACGTCCTCGGCGTTCCCTCTGGCTACGGTCGCGATCGGGGCGTTGTCGATGGGGCTCACCGACTCGAACGTCTCGCCGGAGGACGGGTTCTCGAACCGGCCCCCGATGAAGTTCCGCAGCGTGATCATGCCTCCCCCTCCGTGCTGGTGGTCTGCCCGCCCGCCGCCTGCCGTTCGGCCATCACCACCCGGGCGGGTCGCCCGGCGATGCCGAAGCCGTACGGCGCTATCTCGTTGACCATGATCCGTACGGTCTCGATAGGAGCGTCGAGGCTCCTGACCAGGGCGTCGGAGACTTCGGCGATCATGTTCTCGATCTGCTCCGGCGAGCGCCCTTCCATCAGGTTGACGGTCACTATCGGCATGACGACTCCTCTCTGCTCTTAGCGATGACTACTCGTGGACCCGCATCGAAGCGGTGCCCAGGCGATCGATCTCGACGAGGACGGTCGTGCCGGGCAGGAGATCGACCGGACCCGTCAGGCCGCCGGAGATGATCAGGTAGCCGGCCTCCAGCCCCCGACCCGACCCCGCCAGCCGCCGCACGAGCCAGGCGACGCTGGCCGCCGGATGGCCGAGGGCGGCCGCACCGGACGACGTCTGGAACAGCTCCCCGTTCACCGTGACCACCGCCCCCACCCTGGACAGATCGAAGGCCGGCCTGGTAACCCGGCTTCCGAGCACCACCATCCCGGCTGACGAGTTGTCGGACGTGTTGTCGAGCGCCCGGAACCGGAAATCCATAAACCGTGAGTCGACCACCTCGATGACCGGCATCACGTAGGCGGTCGCGGACAGGACGTCCTGCGCCGACACGGCGGCGCCCTCCAGATCCTCGCCGAGCACGAAGGCGATCTCCGGTTCGGCCTTGGGGTGGATCAACTCGCCCAGCGACACCCGCCCGTCCGAGACGATCATCGGGTCGGTGAGCCATCCGTAGTTGGGCGAGTCGACGCCCATGGCCTGCCGCATGGCTGCCGAGGTGAACCCGAGCTTGGCGCCCACCACCCGCTCGCCGGCGGCCAAGCGCAGGGCGACCCCGTGGTCGGCGATGGCGTAGGCATCGGCTTCGGTGAGTCCGGGATGATCGTCGGTCAACCGGGTGGTGGGGGTCCTGGACCGGCGGGCCTCGTCGAGCCGGCCGGCCAGTTCCGAGATGGTCTCCCGGTCGAGACCCGGCGCCGCGGGGCTTCTCATGCCACGGACAACCCGACCGAGCCGATCCGGTCGAAGGAGGCGACCACCGAGTCTCCAGGGCCGATCGGGACCGCGCCGGTCAACGCCCCGGGCAGGACCACGGAACCGGCGGGGAGACCCCCGCCCCTCTCTGCCAGCTTCCGCACGAACCAGGCGACCGCCGCAGCCGGATGCCCCAGCACGGCGGCTCCGGCAGCGGTCCCCACCAACTCGCCGTTCTTCTCGAACACGCATCCCACCAATGACAGGTCGATGCTCCCGAGGGGTACGGGATTCCCGACCACGAAGGCGCCGGCGCTGCAGTTGTCGGCCACCACGTCGGCCAGCGTGAACGAGTAACCCGCGAAGCGCGAGTCGAGGATGTCGAGCGCCGGCGCCACGGCGGCGGTGGCGGCAAGGACATCGTGCAGTCCCACCGGCCCTTCGAGATCGCGAGACGTGATGAGGGCGATCTCCGGCTCGGCCCGCGGCTGGATCAGACGGCCGCTGTGGAGAGGTTGTCCGGGGTCCAGGCGGTGCCGGTCGGTCAGCCACCCGTACAGCGCTTCCGACACCCCCATCTGCTCCTGCTTGGCCCGGCTGGTCAGGCCGAGCTTGGCCGCGACGATGGTCCCGCCACCGGCCACGGCCCGCGCCAGAGCCGCATCCTGGATGTCGTAGGCGGCGTCGACGGTGAACTCGCGCTCGCTCGTCAGGGAGCTGATCGCGGTCCGGCTTTCGACTGCCTCTGCCAGCCTGGCCGCTAGTCCCTCCACCAGATCGCTCTGAGACTGGCGCTCATCCATTGGCGGTCCCTTATCCCGCAAACGCAGGTTGGGCCGCCGCAGCCCGGCGCTGCAGCTCCATCGCCACGTCGATGATCATGTCCTCCTGGCCACCCACCACTCTCCGCTCCCCCAACTCGAGCAGGATGTCCCTGGTGGGGACCCCGTACCTCTCGGCCGCCCGCTTCGCGTGGAGAAGGAACGACCCGTAGACGCCCGCGTAGCCCAGGAGTAGCCCGTCACCGTCGATGACTCCCTGCTCGGGACGGATGGGGCGCACTGCCCGGTCTGCCACCTCGATGAGGGAGATCGGATCGATGCCGGTCTCCCAGCCGGTCTTCTCGCAGGCAGCCACCAGGACCTCGGTCGGGCAGTTCCCGGCCCCGGCGCCCAGACCGGTCATGCACCCGTCGATCTGGTCCACCCCTTCCTCAAGGGCGGCCAGTGAGTTGGCGACCGCCAGGGACAGGTTGTTGTGGGCATGGACTCCCACCTGGCATGACAGGCCGTCCTTGAGGGCGGCCACCCGGCGGCGGGCGTCGTCGATGGTCATCGCCCCGGCCGAGTCGACCGTGTAGACCACGTCCGCCCCGTACGACTCCATGAGCCGCGCCTGTTCGAGCAGCGCCTCCGGTTCGATCATGTGGGACATCATCAGGAACCCCACCGCCTCCATGCCCAACTCCTTGGCCAGAGCGATGTGCTGCTCGGAGATGTCGGCCTCGGTGCAATGGGTGGCGACGCGGGCAACCCGGACGCCCATCCCCGCGACCCGACGCAGGTCGTCCTTCACCCCGATGCCCGGGAGCATCAGCACAGCGATCTTGGAGTCGACCGCCGCCTCGACAGCCGTCCTGATCAGGTTCATCTCGTTGGTGTGGGAAAAGCCATAGTTGAAGGATGAACCGCCCAGCCCGTCGCCGTGGGTGACCTCGATGACCGGAACACCGGCCCGGTCCAGCCCGGTCACGACCCGCCGGACCTGGTCCTCGGTGAGCTGGTGGGCCACCGCGTGCGAGCCGTCGCGCAGGGTGGAGTCGGTGAGGCGGAAGGCGGCGGTCATCGGGCGGCTGCCACGGCCTCGGCCACACGAACGGCCGAAGCGGTCATGATGTCGAGATTGCCTGCGTACGGAGGCAGGTAGTCGGCGGCTCCTTCCACTTCGAGAAGCACCACCACGCGGGCCTTCACGTCGCCGCCGGGGGTGCGGAACAGGTCCTCGTCGAACACCGGTGCCGCCTTGATCCGGTACCCGGGCACGTACGAGGCCACGATGCGGACCATCTCGGTGATCGAGTCGGCCACCTCGTCCCGGTCGTACCCGTCGCCCAGGGCGCAGAAGACGGTGTTGCGCATGAGGATAGGGGGCTCGGCCGGATTGAGGATCATGATCGCCTTGCCGTGGTCGGCCCCTCCCACCTCGACCAGCGAGGCGGAGGTGGTCTTGGTGAACTCGTCGATGTTCTGCCGGGTGCCCGGTCCTGCCGACACCGACGAGACCGTCGAAACGATCTCCGCGTAGGGGACCGGCGCCACTGCTCGGACCGCCGCCACGATGGGGACGGTGGCCTGCCCGCCGCAGGTGATGAGGTTGAGGTTGGTGGCGTCGAGATGGGCTTCGAGGTTGACCGGGGGGACCACGAGGGGCCCCAGCTTGGCCGGGGTCAGGTCGATCGCCGTGATCCCCGCCTCCCGGTAGCGAGGGGCGTTCATCCTGTGCACCCATGCGGAGGTGGCCTCGAACACCAGGTCGAACCGGTCGGCTTGTGCGATCAGCCAGTCCGGTCCCTCCGAGGTCGCCTCGACTCCTTCAGCCGCGGCCCTGGCCAGTCCTTCCGAGTCGGGATCGATGCCCACCATGGCGGCCACTTCGAGGACGTCGGAACGGAGGAGCTTGTGGAGCAGGTCGGTGCCGATGTTCCCGCTGCCGACGATGGCGCACCGCATCCGGCTCAAGTCAGGCCATCCTGAGCGCGACCGGGCCCAGACGGTCGAATTCGGCCCGCACCGCGTCGCCGGCTCGCACATCCACGGCGGCGTGTAGCGAACCGGTCATGACGAACATCCCCTCCTCCAGGGTGACATTGTGTCGGGCGAGGGTGTTGGCCAGCCACGCCAGCGCGGCCAGCGGGTTCCCGAGAGCGGCGGCGCCGGCGCCGGTAGCTGCCACCGAACCGTTGAGCGAGAAGGTCATGCCCACCAGCCGCAGGTCGAAGTCGATGGGCACGACCCGGCTGCTCATCACCACACCGCCGATGGATGCCAGGTCGCTGATGGTGTCGGCCAGCTTGATCCGCCAGCCGGCTATCCGGGAGTCCACCACCTCGATGGCGGCCACCGCGCCCCCCACCGCCCGGGCGGCCTCGAGGGTGGTCACTCCTGGACCCTTGAGAGGCCGGTCCAGGACCAGGGCGATCTCCGCCTCCACCTTGGGCTGGATGAATGCGGACGCGTCGAGGTCCCCGTCGTGGACCATGGAATGGAGTACCGGCCCGAAGTCCGGATCGGAGATGCCCATCATCTGCTGCATGGCCTTGGACGTCAGGCCGAGCTTGTAGCCGGATATCGAATCGCCGTCGGCCAGGAGCATGGAAGCGAAACGGGTCTGCACGGCATAGGCATCATCGGCCGTCATCCCGGGGTCGGCGTCGGTGAGGGGCTCGATCGGAACCCGGGTCATCCGGGCCGCGTACAGCGCTTCGGCCCTCTGCTGAGCGGTGGTCATCGGTTGCGGTCCTTGCCTGGCCTGACGCCTCTACCGTACCCAAGCGGCCGCGGAGGCACTCAACAACGTTCTTCTATGCGGTACGGGTGCGGCGCCTGCCCATTCACTGCGAAGGTCACCAACCCGCCGGTTTCCTGGTGACCGCGACACATGGAGAGGCATTTCCTTGACAACGACAGAGACCGCCCTGAACGGGCGGTCTCGGCCCTACCGTCGGATCGATAGGGGAAGTACAAGGGAAGTATACCGTGACCCCCCGCCTCGCCTCAATGGCCCGTCCACACCATCACGGGGTCACTTCCTATATCCCAGCTGATGCGACGCGACGGCCGCGGCTTCGAGGACCGACTGGGTCAGGGTGAGCATCTCCGGACCGAGGCGTGACTTCGGACCGGCAACCGAGACGGCTGCCGCGACGGTGCGGGTCCGGGTGCGGATCGGGGCCGAGACCGAGATGACCCCCAGCTCGGACTCCTCGAGATTGCGGGCGTAGCCAAGGCGACGGATCTCCACCAGTTGCCTGCGGAGCGTCGTGGTGTCGGTGATGGTGTGGACCGTCTTGGGCTCCATCTCCCATCCGTCGAGGGTCCGGTCCAGCATGGAGTCGTCGAGGTGGGCGAGCAGGCACTTCCCGGTGCTGGTGGAGTGGGCCGGCTGCCGCCGCCCCACCTTGATGAAGAGACGCAGCATGTGCGGCGAGTCGAGGCGCTCGATGTAGATGACTTCCCGATTGTCCAGCACCCCGGCGTGGACCGTTCCCCCGGTCACGTCCTGGAGCCAGTTCATGGGTGGGGCCAGGGCGGCATGCAGGTTCAGGCCGTTCACCGCCGTGTTGCCCAGGTCGTACATGGCCAGGCCGAGCCGGTACCGGGCTGTGCCCGGGTCCTTAACCAACAACTGCTCCTCGGTGAGCGTGGTAACCAGCCGGTGAACGGTCGACTTGCCAAGGTCGAGCCGGCGGGACAACTCGGTCACCCCCATCTCCGGGCCGTGGACCGAGATCTCCTTGAGTAGCCGGGCGGCGTTACGAACCGATGACAGCGTCCGGGCGCTCATGCATCCCCCCGGAGGGCGGTGAGCAGAGCACGGCGCACGGCCGTCCGGTCACCCGTGCGCGAGGCCGCCCTCACGGATTCGCTCCACGGCGCCAGCCCGCACGCCACCAGACCGTGGGCGCGGGTCAGCCCGGCGGCATCGGCGGCGGCCAGCTCGTCGACCAACCCGGCGTCGCCGGTGGCGTGGGCGCGGATGGCCTCGTAATCCCGGGCGGCCGCCAGATGGGCATTGGCCAGGCCGGTGCCGGCGTGGGTGGCGTGGTGGGAAGACAGATCCGAGCCGGGCCGGACCACTAGGTGGTAATGGTGGCCACCGATGCCGATGACCCTCCGCACCCCGGCCGGATCGGCCCCCTCGGTCCCTTCGGCGCCGGCCAGAGCGGGGAGCACCACCGGGTCGAGGAAGCGGAGGGTCCACGCCATCCCGTCGTGCTCCTGATCCCAGGCCACCTCCTGGCCGCGGGGAGCCGCCAGCGACTGACCGGTGGCGATCACGTGCAGGTTGCGCGCCCCGGCCGCCACCACGGTGAACGGCTCCCCCAGGAGCGCCAAGCTGCCCTGGATGGCCGGCGGATGGGTCGCTGCAACCCGGCGATAGGCGGCATGGACATTCCGGACGTAGTCCGCCATGGAGGTGCGCAGGTCTTCGGGCCTTGCCCTGCTCATGGCACCAACACTAACCGTTCCGTTCCTACATACGGAACAAGGATGTTGGCGCCCGACCGGCCGCCGTAAGTTACGGCCAGGCCTCGAAATCGTGGAAGGAGCGACCCGGTTGGGCATTCTCCGGCTCAGTCACGTGGACATAGCGGTGCCGGATCTCGATCTGGCCTCCGCCTACTACACGGGCGTCATGGGGATGATCGAGGTGGAGCGGACCTCGGACCGGGCCTTCTTCAAATGCTGGGACGAGGAGGACCATCACTCCCTGGCGGTCCGCTACGACCCCCGCGTCGGTATAGACCGGTTCTCGTTCAAGGTGGAGGACGACGAAGATCTGGCCGAGCTCGAGGACCGGGTCGAGTCGTTCGGCTTCCGGGTCGAACGGATCTCGAAGGGGGAGGAGATCGGGCAGGGCGAGTCGATCCGGTTCGCCACCCCGTCCGGCCACACCATGGAGTTGGTGCGGGAGGTGGAACGGGTTGGCGGCCTGCTCCCCAAGCTCAACCCGCCCCCGGCGCCGCTCGACCTGCCGGGTATCGCCCCACCCCGGATGGACCACCTGCTGGTCACCGCCGAAGAAGTCGGGGAAGCCACCAAGTTCTACACCGATGTCCTCGAGTTCAGGATCACCGAGCAGCTTCTCGACGGGGAGGGCCGCCAGATCGGGACCTGGCTGGAGCGCAGCCACTCTCCGCACGACCTGGCCGTGGTCTCGGGACCGAACGGTGGTCTCCACCACTTCGCCTTCTGGCTGGACGACTGGGATGACGTCCGCCGCTCGGCCGACATCCTCGCCTACCACGCCATCCAGATCGACGTGGGTCCCACCCGGCACGGCATCACCCGCGGGAGCACCATCTACTTCTTCGATCCGATGGGCACCCGCAACGAGGTGTTCACCGGCGGGTACCGGCCCGATCCCGACTTCCCCACCATCACCTGGACGGAGGACAACATCGGCAAGGCCATCTTCTACTACGAGGGCGAGCTCAACGAGCGCTTCATGAAAGTCCACACGTAAATGGTCTCCCTGCGAAATAACTTGCTGCGGCCTGCTAGCCAGCGACGCCCCTCGCTGCGTTCCGCCTCCTCAACGTACCCTACGGGTACGCCTTCGTCAGCGGGCCTTGCGACGAACGCCGCTGCCGGCGCATACCACAGCGCCATTCCACAGGGCGACCATTGATGGGCATCCTGCGTCTCTCCCACGTGGTGGTCCGGGTCCCGGATATCGAACTGGCTACGGCCTACTACTCGGAGGTGGTCGGCCTGATCGAGACGGCCAGGGAACCCGAGCGGGTCTACATGAAGTGCTGGGACGAGCACCAGCACCACAGCGTGATCCTCGAGTACGCGCCCACCTACGGCTTGGAGAGGTTCGGGTTCAAGGTGCAGCATGAGTCCGATCTGGATGACCTGGCATCCCGCATCGAAGCGGCCGGGATCGCCACCAAGCGGTTCGAACCCGGCGAACTGGGCATCGGGTCCGGCGCGACGGTGCAGTTCGTGGCGCCCTCCGGCCACACCACCGAACTGGTGTGGGGCATGGCGCAGGTCGGGAACCTCCTCCCGCTGACCAACCCGCCGCCCGAACCGCAGGGCCTGGTGGGAATCCACCCGCCCCGTCTCGACCACATCTTCCTGATGTGCGAGGACGTGGACGAGACCACCGCCTTCTACACGGATGTGCTCGACTTCCGCCTGACCGAGCAGATCCTGGCCGATGACGGGCACCAGCTGGTCACCTTCCTGGAACGCACCCACACCCCCCATGACATCGCCTTCATCACCGGACCGAACGGAGCCTTCCATCACATGGCCTTCTGGCTGGACGACTGGAACGAGGTCCGCAAGGCGGCCGACATCTGCTCCTACCACGGCATTGCCATCGACGCCGGCCCCACCCGCCACGGCGCCACCCGCGGGCACGGTCTGTACTTCTTCGATCCCGCCGGCAACCGCAACGAGGTCTACACCGGGGGCTACTGGGCCGACCCCGACCGGGAACCGGTCACTTGGACTGAGGCGGAGATCGGGCGGGCCGTGTTCTACTACGAAGGGGTAGTCGACCACCGCTTCATGACGGTGCACTCGTGACCCGCAAGCGGCCCGACCTCCCTCGCACCGAGCGGGACGAGGCGCCCATGTACCTGGCGCGCTACCTCGAGCGGGCCACCAAGGCCCCTGACCACGACGAGGACAGCGACGAAGCCATTCCCCTGTACCTGCGCCGCTTCCGGCAGCGCCGGTCCACGGAGACCATCACCGCGCCGCTGCCGCCACTGTGGGAACGGTCCGACCACGGCATGCAGATGGTGCTCAGCGAGGACAACCGCAACAAGGAGATCGGCGCCCCACCCCAGGCCGCCCGCCCGGTGGTCAACGACGTCTACCTCGTCCGGCACGCCGAAACCCAGGGATACTCCACGGAGGCCGGCATCACGCCGTTGGGCGCCTGGCAGGCGCGCTCTGTTGGCCACACGCTGGCTCGCCGGGTCGGCGCCGGGGAGAGGATCGTGCTCGCCCATGCGGCCACCAACCGGGCCGGCCAGACCATCGAGCAGATCCACCGCTCCGTGCTGGACGGGTTGGAGCTGTTCGAGAAGGACGTCAAGGTCATCGACCCGAGGGCGTACGACGAGTTCCGCAACTTCATGGTCGCAACCCCGGGCGGCATCATGGACGTGACCGCCGCCTTCCGCCTCTACTACTCGGTCCTGGAGCGGTTCGAGCGCATCGCCCTGGGCGACCGCCCCGCCTGGCTGGTCGAGATCGACCGGTTCTGGCGTACCCAGCATGGCGGAGGCGACCCGATCCAGCACTGGCTCACCATCCCCATGCTGCACTTCGAGCCGCCCGCCCTCTGCGTGCGGCGGTTCTGGACCGGGATCAGGTCCCTCGCCGCCGCCGATCCCGGGGCCCGCATCGTCATCGCCACCCACTCGGGCCCGATACGCGCCTTCGCCATCTGGGCGTTCGGTTACGACCCGGGCGAGCCTTACAACACCGAGCACGTGCGGGTGAAGCTGATGGAGGGAGGCCGGGAAGCCCTCGTCATCTACCGCAACCGGGTCCAGGAGGTCATGGTTCCCGACATCGGCGACCTACCCACCTGGTCGCTCGACGAGGATTGGACACCGCCACCGTCGGCATCCGACCACCGGCATGTGTGATGCGTGCCCCACCGTCAGCCCCGATGCCAGCCTCCCCCGTCCGGCGCCGACCCCCGACCGGGAGCCCAACATGAGTAACCGGTTCATCATCTGGTTCAACGACTACCGGACCGAGGACAGGCCCAGGATCGGGGGCAAGAACGCCGGGCTGGGCGAGATGATCAACGCCGATCTCCCCGTTCCGCCGGGTTTCGCCATAACCACGGACGGGTTCGAGACCATCAGGAACCACCCCCGGACCGTGGAGGAGGTCAGGGCTCTCCTGGCCACGGTCGACTTCGGCGATCCCCCCGGTATAAGGGAGGTGTCCGGGCAGGTGCGGTCCCTGATCGAGGCCATACCCATGTCGGCCGGAGTGGAGGACGCCATCCGCGCCGCGTATGCGGAGTTGTGCTCGCGTTGCAATCAGGACGACGTGCCCGTCGCGGTCCGCTCGAGCGCCACCGCCGAGGACCTTCCGGACGCCAGCTTCGCCGGGCAGCAGGACACCTTCCTGTGGGTGCGGGGCGCCGCCACCGTCGTCGAGCATGTCAAGCGGTGCTGGTCGTCCCTGTTCACGGACCGGGCCATGTCGTATCGCCACGAGATGGGGTACGACCACCAGGTGGTGTCGATGTCGGTGGCCGTCCAGCAGATGGTCGATCCCAAGTCGGCGGGGGTGGCCTTCACGCTCGATCCGGCCACCGGGGACCGGTCCCAGGTCGCCATCGAGTCCTCCTGGGGCCTGGGCGAGGCGGTCGTGTCGGGAGAGGTCACCCCTGACAACTTCCTGGTGGACAAGGTGATCCTCGAGATCCACTCGCGCACCGTCTCCCCCAAGCACACCGAGCTGGTGATGCGCGCCGACGGAGACGGGGTGGAGTGGCGTGACGTGGTCGCCGCCAGGCAGCAGAGCCCGTCGGTCAGCGACACAGAGCTGCTCGAGATCGCCCGCATGGCCAAGGCGGCGGAACGCTACTTCGGTTCCCCCCAGGACATCGAGTGGGCCGTGGACCGCCACCTGCCGGAGGGTCGCAACGTGGTGATGCTCCAGAGCAGGCCCGAGACGGTGTGGAGCCGCAAGGCCCCTCGCCAGGTGTCCGAGCCCACGTCGGGATTCATGGACAGCATCGTGTCCACCCTGCTCTCCCCTATCCACACGCGGGATCCCGCATCCATCGATGACAGGGAGGCATGACAGGACCTGAACAGCGGAGTCGAAGACAACCGGCAGAACCGAGAAGCATCCATTTCGAAAAGGAGACCAACAAATGGCCAAGCGCTTCCCCAGTCCGTTCGAGGCTGAGACCCCACCCGGCGCCGAAGGGTGGCAGGATCTGTACACATACTCCCTCCCGTTTTCCGAGGATCGGCGGGACTACGAGGAGGCCACCTTCTGGTTCCAGGACAGCATCCACTGGGCGGAGCCGCTCACACCCTGGGACGCCACCTGGTACGAGTACGCGATCGCGGCGCTGTCCCAGTACAACACGCGTCACTACCTGATCCCGCCGGCCCTGGGAATCGACTACCGGGTACTGAACGGCTACACGTACCTGACCCCGGTACCCGTCCTGGACGGCGCCGAGATCGAGGCCCGCGTACCGCAGTTCATGGAGCGGGCCGGGTTCTATTTCATGAACTGGGGCGACCTGTACGACAAGTGGCTCGTCAAGATGAAAGACCTGATCGACGAGATGGAGAGTCTGAGCTTCTCGCCTCTTCCCGAGAAGGAGGACCTCGAGGTCATCACGGAAGGCCACGGAACCGGCTCCGGACTCACCATCCAGGAGGAGTACCGTCGCCTGCTGAACCTCGGTCTCAAGCTCTGGCACTACCACTTCGAGTTCCTGAACCTGGGCTACGCGGCCTATCTTGACTACTTCGGATTCTGCAAGCAGGCCTTCCCCAACATCCCCGACCTGGCGATAGCCCGGATGGTCGCCGGGGTCGAGGTGGACCTGTTCCGGCCGGACGAGGAGCTCAAGACCCTCGCCGCCATCGTGGCGGACAACGGGTTGGAGGACCAACTGGCGGGCGGCTTGGACGCCCTCGAGGGCACGCCGTTCATGGACCACTGGAACTCCGTCAAGCACCCCTGGTTCAACTACTCGGCGGGCAACGGCTTCTACCACAGCGACAAGGTCTGGATCGAGCATCCGGAGATCCCGCTGGGCTTCGTGGCCGGGTACGTCGAGCGCCTCAAGGCGGGCGAGGACATCTCGAGGCCCATCGAGAGGATACGCGCCGAGCGCGACCGGATCGTGGAGGAGTACACGGCGTTGCTGTCCTCGGACGAGGACCGCGAGGCCTTCCAGGGCAAGCTGGGCCTGGCCCGGGTGGTCTTCCCCTACGTCGAGAACCACAACTTCTACGTCGAGCACTGGAGCCACTCGGTGATGTTCCGCAAGATGAAGGAACTGGGCGACGTATTCGTCAAGGAAGGGTTCCTGGCCTCTCGGGACGACGTCTTCTACATGAAGCGGGACGAGGTCAACGAGGCCCTCTGGGACATGTACTCGGCCTGGGCGGTGGGCACCAGCCCACGCGGCCCGGTCTACTGGCCACGCGAAGTGGCCCGGCGCAGGGGCATCGTCGACGCCCTGCGGCAGTGGAGCCCGCCCCCGGCCCTGGGCGAGCCGCCGGAGGTGGTCACCGAGCCGTTCACGATCATGCTCTGGGGCATCACCTCGGAGAGCATCGGCATGTGGCTGGGCGCCGGGGACGACGCCGACGGCGGCCTGCGCGGGTTCGCCGCATCTCCCGGAGTGGCGGAAGGCCCCGCCCGGGTCATCATGTCGGCCGACGACATCGGCCAGCTCCAGGAAGGCGAGATCCTGGTGGCGCCGATCACGGCGCCGAGCTGGGCGCCCGCCTTCGGCACGATCGGAGCGGCGGTCACCGACATCGGTGGGATGATGTCCCACGCCGCCATCGTGTGCCGGGAGTACGGCCTGCCGGCCGTCACCGGAACCGCCTTCGGCACCAGGGACATCGAGACCGGAACGATGCTGCGGGTCGACGGAAGCTCCGGCACGGTGACCGTCCTCGACTGACAGCGGGCGGAGGCAGACGGATCAAAGGCGTACGCGGACAAGGAGGGTGCCGAAACCCAGCTGGATAGCCTTCCGGCACCCTCCTAGACACAAAGGAGAGAAGCAATGCTTTCCAAGGAGCAGAACGAACGGCTCACCCGGGTCGGTCCGGGTACGCCTATGGGCGAGCTATTGCGCCGCTACTGGTATCCGGTCGCGTTCACGAGGGAACTCGACGAGTGGCCCATCCGCAAGGTGAGGTTGCTGGGCGAGGACTTCGCCCTGTGGAAGACGCCGCAGGGTGGCTACGCCATCGTCCAGGAGGCCTGCCCTCACCGGGCCGCCTCCCTGATCTACGGCGTGGTCGAGGAGGACGGCCTGCGGTGCGGCTACCACGGGTGGAAGTTCGACTGCTCCGGGAACTGCATCGAGCAGCCGGCCGAGCCGGGCAAGTCCGCCTTCATGCGGCACGTCAAGGCCTTCGCCGGCAAGGCAGAGGCGCTGGGAGGGATGGTGTGGGCATACATCGGCCCCGACCCGGCCCCGGTGCTGCCCCGGTTCGACGTGTTCGTGGATCCGGGTTTCGTCGACGTGGGCCACTCGATGCTGCCCTGCAACTGGCTCCAGATCATGGAGAACTCGGTCGATCCCCACCATGTCGAGTGGCTGCACGGTCGCTACTTCGAGTTCCTGGGCGCCCAGCAGGGCTTCGTGGCGCCCAAGTCCTTCCAAAAGAAGCACCTGAAGGTTGGCTTCGACGCCATGGAGTGGGGCATCCTGAAGCGCCGGGTCCTAGAGGGTCACACCGAGGAGGACGATGACTGGGCGGTGGGCCATCCGCTGGTGTTCCCGCACTCGATGCGGGTGGGCGGCGCCGGCATCGATCAGATGCAGATCAGGGTGCCGATCGACGACACCACCACCTGGGCGATGTTCTACTCGAACCACCACCCCGACGGCCTCGACACCTATCCGGAGCAGATCTACCCGGTCGACTACGAGTACAAGTGGCTCGACGACAAAGGTCGCCACATCGTCGACTACATCGAGGGCCAGGATGTGATGGCGTGGGTGAGCCAGGGCAAGATCGCCGACCGGACCTCCGAGCACATCGGCAAGTCCGATATCGGCGTCATCATGATCAGGCGCATGTTCAAGGCCCAGATGGCCCGCGTGGAGGCCGGGGAGGATCCCACGGTGGCCTTCACCAGGGTGCCCCAGGAACGGATCGAGCTTCCGTGCGAGAAGAAGAAGTTCGGCGCCGGGATCGACTTCGCCCTGGCCTGGCTGGACATGGGCTCCACCCGCTACTCGCCGGCCCTCGACACCCTGCGCAAGATCCATCTGGAAGCCGCCCGGGCCCGGGGTGAGATGCCGAGCTCGGACGAGTACGCGGTGAGGCAGCCTTTCGACGCAGGCGCGCCTCGGACCATGTGATGCGATGACGGAGCAACGCGTCTCCGGCGCCCACTGGTGGGATCCCGACCGGATCTCCCACCTGGCGGACAGGCCCCGCCATTGCCCCAACTGCGGAGGTGCGGTGACGGGAGCGGAGGGCATCTCCGTCGAGTACTGGGAAGCCGATCGGAAGGTGTTCCACACCTGGTGCAACGCCTGCGGCTGGGCCGGCGACATAGTGAGAATCCAACGAATGGTCGGCCACGAGCCCGAGGACTGAGACGCACCACTTGTCGCGCCGGTTCTGAGCGAGCAGCTGCTCGGCTAGTCCGCGGCCTTCGGGATGGCGGTTGCGGTCGGGCGTTTGGTGACGCGATACAGGGCTAGGAGGGGCCAGGTGGCGATGGCGGGGCCGATCAGCCAGATGGGTCGGGTCAGCCACCATTCGAGGGTGGGTTCGGCCGGCGGGACGTAGCCGAAGCCGAACAGGATGGCCACCACCACGGCCATGCCGGTGGAGTGGAACAGGTAGAGCGGCATGGCGTGCTCGTTGATCCAGCCCACCACCCGCTGGGCTAGGTCCCCCTTCTCCAGCCATGCGAGGACCTTGGGCCGGATGACCAGCACCAGCCCCACCTGCAGGAAGGTCAGCGCCACGATCGCCAGGGTCGGGGGTCCCATGTTGGAGAAGCGTTCACCGGGTACGCCCACGAGAGAACGCGGGTAGAAGCCCATGTTGGTGAGGGCCACCAGCGCGAACAGGCCGGCCCAGAACATCATCCAGCCGGTGCGGGCAGGAGCGGCCACCAGACGGTCGTAGAAGAAGCCGAGTTGGTGGGCAAGGCCCCAGATGACCAGGAAGTTGGCCCAGGCAGCCCAGCCCTGACCCTGGGTGAAGCGGAGCACATCCAATACCCCTGCCAAGCCGAGTAGCCAGACCGGTGCGATCTCGCCCCAGCGCCAGTGGGCCCGGATGGCGATCGGTGCGATGAGGACCATCACCACGTACACCACCAGGAACCACAGCGGCGACAGCACCAGGATCACTGCTGACCAGATCCAGGCGGGATCCACGGTCACCTCCAGCACCCAGCCGATGATGACCCACACGGCCACCAGTCCCAGCGCCGGTGCCAGCAGCCGTCCCATCCGGCGCTTCAGGAACCGCCGGGAGGTCCCTCGGGTGTAGTTACGGAAGGACCGATGGTGCGTGTAACCGCCCACGAAGAAGAACACGGGCATGACCTGCAGCACCCACGTCGCCACCCAGAGGCCGCGGGTGGACCCTATCGGATTCGACGGCGACACCGTCGAGGGCGAGACCACGAGGATCGTGAACACCCAGTGCCAGATCACCACCACCACCAGCGATATCGACCGCAGAAGATCTACATACTGGTCCCGATACGCCGCCATCCGCCCGGAATCCTACCCATTGGGCACTCGCCTGGTTGGCCCAGATCGTGGCAAGCCGGGTGTCGCAGCGGCACCCGGTTGGCGGGACACGGCCGCATGACCCGGACACGATGGATACAGTGAACGAAGCGGCTCGCACGAGCGGGAATCGGGATCCGCCGACAGCGAGTCCGATCCCCCTTGTCGGATCGTGAGCTACTGGTCCTCGAGTGGGAAGGATGGGCCACCACAGTGCGGTTAGCCGTCGGCTGGATCATTGCCGGCACCTTGCTCGCAGTCACCGTGTTGGGTGCGATATCTTCTCAAGACACCCCGGAGACAGCGACCTGGATGGTGATCAGCGTTGCGGTCGCAGCCGGGCTGGGAGCGATGATCGTGTCGGCCGGATCGGTGCCGGCCCGTGGCAGGACGGGACTCCTGCTTGCGATCTTGCGAGCCATGTTGTCGGTCGCGGCGGGTGTGGTCACCCTCCTGAGCACGATGGTCGCCGGATGCAATGACTTGGGCGGGGTTCCCAGCTGGGAGCGCTGCCACACCTGGTTGGGCAACCCGACCGTCGACTGGCCGGGGGCGCCTTTGCTCGCGCTCGCGCTCGCTCTGGGCGTCGGCTATCTCGTCTGGTGGCTCTTCGGGAGGGTGTTCTCAAGCCGTGCGGACGAGCAATGACCCCGCGAACGAGGCTCCCGTAACCGGCCCGACCGCCAGGGGTAGCATCACCGGCAGATCGGGTACCGGTACTGTCCGGGAGGTGCGACAGATGCAGGGCGAGATGGTCAAACTGGGCTTCGAGCAGTCGCGGCGCCTTTTGGAGAGTTCCAGGAAGGTGATCCCCGGGGGGGTCAACAGCAACGTCCGGATGGGGGAACAGCCCCACCCCATCTTCTTCGAGTCGGCGGAGGGACCCTACCTGTTCGATGCCGACGGGAACCGGCTGATCGACTACGTGATGGGCCAGGGCCCCATGCTCCTCGGGCACCGGCCCGATTTCGTCCTCGAAGCTGTCGAGCACCAGCTGTCACGGGGCATCCTCTACGGCGGCCAGCACGAACTGGAGGTCGAGGTAGCGCGCCTCGTGACCCGGATGGTGCCCTCCGCCGAGATGGTGCGCTTCAACATGACCGGCACAGAGGCGGTCCAGGCCGCCGTCCGGATAGCCCGCGCCGCCACCGGCCGCAGCCTGGTGGTCAAGTTCGAGGGCCACTACCACGGCTGGGCCGACAGCGTCCTCTTCAACGTGGGCAGCGGGTCAGAGCCCGCAGCGGAAGGCCCGGGGCTGGCGGCCGTGCCCGAGTCTGCCGGCATGGCACCGGAGGCGGGCTCGTCCCTGATCGTCGTGCCCTGGAACGATGCGGGCGTGATCGAAGAGGTACTGGCATCGGTGGGCGATTCGGTGGCGGCGGTCATCATGGAGCCGGTCATGGCCAACAGCGGGGTGGTTGAACCGGTCCCCGGCTACCTGGAGGCAGTGCGCGACCTGTGCAGCCTCCACGGGATCGTTCTCATTTTCGACGAGGTCATCACCGGTTTCCGGGCCGGCATGGGTGGCGCCCAGGGCCGATACGGCGTGACCCCTGACCTCACCACCATGGGCAAGGCCCTCGCCTCAGGCTTCCCGGTCGGCTGTGTGGCCGGCCGGCGGGAGATCATGGAGATCGTCAGCACCGGCGCCGTCACCCATGCCGGCACCTTCAACGCCTCTCCGATCAGCATGGCCGCCGCCCGGGCGGCTCTCGAACACCTGTACCTGGGCGGCAGCGAACTCTACGGCGCGCTGGAGGCGGAGGGCCTCCGCCTCATGCAGGGGCTCCGCGGGGTGATCGAGGACCGTGGCGCGCCGTGCCTGGTCCAGGGCCTGCCCACCATCTTCAACCTGATGTTCACCGGGATGGCCGGAGTGAGGGACCACCGCGAGGTCCTGATGACCGACAAGGCCCGGCGGGCGGCCTTCCTGTCGCACCTGGCCGCAGCCGGGGTACGGATCTCGGGGCTCGGCAACCTGTTCCTGTCCAGCACCCACACCGGGGACGTCATCGACAGCACCGTGGAGCGCTTCGACCAGGCCCTTCGCTCCTTCCTGTCGGGGTGACACCCGCCCTAGGAAATCCGCCCCCGCTCGAGCAGGCCCGGGTGCGGACGGTGCTGGGGGAGATCCCCGCTGCCGAGCTCGGCACCACCCTGGTCCACGAGCACCTGCTGGTCGACATCCGTTGCAACTGGCGGCCGGACGACGACCCCGCCATCGCCTTCTGCCCGGTGACTCCGGAGCGCCTGGGCCGCGTCCGGGCCAGCCCGTTCGCATGCCGGGACAACCTGGTGGTGGACGAGCCCCATGTCCTGGTAGAGGAACTCAAGCGCTACCGCGCTGCCGGAGGTCATACGATCGTGGACGCCACCCCGCCCGGCCTGGGCCGCGATGCTCGCGTCCTCGAATGGCTGGCGGCCGAGTCAGGTGTGAACATCGTGGCCGGATGCGGCTTCTACGTCGAGGCCACCCATCCGGCCGGCCTGCACCGCTGGCCGGTGGAGGATATCGCCGCGGAGATGATCCGGGACCTCACCGAGGGCATGGACGGTACCGCGATCAGGGCCGGTGTGATCGGCGAGTTGGGTGTCACCGGCTACCCGATGGAACCGGCCGAGCGCAAGGTGTTACAGGCCGCCGCTCTGGCCCAGCAGCAGGTGGGCTGCGCCATCATCGCCCACTCGGCCGCAGGGGCCGACTCACCCCTGGAGGTGATCGAGGTGCTGTCGGACGCCGGCGCCGACATGAGCAGGGTGGTCCAGAGCCACCTCGACGACCGGTTTCGCTCCGACCTCGACCGCTACCGGCAAGCCGTGAAGTGCGGTGCCGGCCTGGGCCTCGACACCTTCGGCCGGGAGCTCTACTACGCGATGCGCAAGACCTGGCTCCCGTCGGACGAGGACCGCATGGACGCCCTGGTCATGCTGATCGAATCAGGATTGACCGACCGTATCTTCCCCGGCCAGGACATCTGCTTCAAGCACGAACTGGCCGCCTACGGCGGTCACGGCTACGACCACTTCCTCCGCCACATCGTCCCTCGTCTCGAAGCCCGGGGTGTTTCCGACGCGGATCTGGACACGCTCCTACAGAAGAACCCCGCCCGCCTGCTGGCCGGACACTCCGGTGCGGGCCGCAGCGAGTAGTACAATCCCGGGCATGAGCGATACCACCGACAAGGACATTCTGAGCGTCGTGGCGTGGGTACGGGCCGAGCCCGGCGCCGAGGACACGGTTCGGGAGACGCTGGCGGGCTTCGTTGCCCCCACCCTCAAGGAAGAGGGTTGCGTCGACTACCAGCTGCACGGCGTCAACGACGATCCCGGCCTCTTCTATTTCGTCGAGTACTGGCGGAGCGAGGAAGACCTGGAACGTCACATCGCCTCGCCCCACATCCGCGACGGAAGCGCCGCGGTCACGCACCTGATCCTGGAGCACGGCGAGATGAGGATGACGCAGATCGCCTGAGCGACCCCGGCTTCGGCCGTGGGACTGGTTCAGCGCCGGGTGGTGATGGCCACCTGTTCGACCAGGAGGTCGGCGGTCACGGTGCGCAGGGCCGCCAACTCGGATGCCGCCCTGCCATGCCAGTAGGCGGCCGACCGGGCCGCCTCCGCGCCGTCCCCCCCGGCGGCGGCCCAGAACGCTCCGATCATCCCCGCCAGCACGTCGCCGGTGCCGATGGTGGCGAGCTCGGGTCCGCCCGAGTTGACCAGCCAATGCTCCGCGCCCATGACGAATGTCGGCGCTCCCTTCAACAACACGGTGGCTCCCGTGTCCCCGGCCAATAGGGCCGCCTCCCGGTAGGTTGCCGCCCGTCCGGTCAAGCGTTGGAACTCTCCCGCGTGCGGCGTGATGACGGTGTCTCCCTGGCGGGCAAGTTCTCCCGGATCTCCGAGCGCGTTCAGGGCGTCGGCGTCGGCTACCACCGGCCCCCGCCTACCCCGGAGAAGCCCGGTAACAAAGCGTCCGAGGTCGGGAGACGAGCCGAGGCCGGGCCCGATGATCACGAGATCGAAGCGCTGAGCGAGTTCCAGCACCTGGGGGAGGTCGGCCGCCGATAGCGAGCGGCCCGATCCGATCGCCCGGGTCATGATCTCGGGTGCCCGGACCTTTTCCTCGACCGTGGGGGGACAGGCGATCATCACCGCCCCGGCACCGGCGCGCAGCGCCGACCGGGCGGTCAGCGTGGCGGCCCCGTCCAGGCCGTCCGATCCACCCACCACCAGCACCGAGCCCGCCGACCACTTGTGCGCGGTCCGGGACCGCACGGGAAGAGGAGCGTCCCCCTGCTCGCACAGCCACAGCTCCGGCTCTACATCCGGCAGGCCTATGTCGGCCACCACGACATCGCCGCACCGGTCGGGACCGGAGCCCACCAGGTGCCCGACCCGGTATCCGTGGAAGGTGACCGTGGCCCGGGCACAGGGTGTGCCCTCGGCCGCCTCGCCGGTGGTCGCGTCCAGCCCGGAGGGTACGTCGACCGCCAACCACGGCACGCCGGCTGCCTCGCCGGGGCCGGGCCGCGTCCACGATGAGAGGTCGGGGGGCTCGCCCCGGAAGCCCGCTCCGAACAGAGCGTCGATCACCATGTCGGCGGGCCTGGTATCCGACCAGCTCCGAACCCGCGCCCCTTCCCGGCTGGCCAGGTCGCGCGCCCATATCGCCGGATCGGTGCGCGGCTCGGCCAGCGGATAGATGTCCACCGCTATCCCCCGCCCTGCCAGATAGCGGGCCGCCACGTACCCGTCACCCCCGTTGTTCCCGGGACCGGCCAGCACCGCCACCCTGGATCCGTAGCCCGCCCCCAGTGCGACCGCCTGCAAGGCGACCGCCAGGCCGGCCCGGTCGAGCAGGGTGCGCGGATCCACGGCGGCCGCCGCATCCTGGCGCCGGGATTGTTCAGCCGTGAGAACCGGAATCATCAGACAGAACTGTATCGCCTGCCCACCCGGACGGGGAGTGTCCCGGTGCGGCGTATTATCCGAGGCGTCCCGGTGTTCTCGCACTTGAGCACATAACGACCTGCAGAGGGAAGGAAACGGCATGACCATTGTCCTGGCGACCTACACGACGGCACCCGGCAAGGACGGCGAAGTGGCGGACCTGCTCAGGGGCTACACGGCTCTAGTGCTGGAGGAGCCGGGGTGCCTCGCGTTCGAGGTCTACAGGAGCGTGGACGACCGGCGCAGGTTCCTGCTGCTGGAGAAGTATGTCGACCGGGCCGCGTTCGCCGCGCACCAGGCGACCGAGCACTTTACGGAAGTGGCTGTGAAGCAGATCCGCCCGCTGCTGGACGACCGTAGCGTCGAGATCGTGGACTCATAGGCCGGGAGTTTCCGGTCCGGGCCGGATGTCCTTCCGGTAGGTGGTGCGGATCGGACCGGCGAGGGGTCAGAGTCCGCCGCGGCCCAGCGCGCCCAGCCCGCCGGTGCTGCGTCCCTCCAGGCGGCGGCCGATAGCGTCGAGGCTGGCGGCCACCACGAGCGCCGCGCCGGCGCTCACGCGGAACCAGAACGGTGCCACGCCGAACAGGAGAAGCCCGTTGTTCAGGAGCCCGACGAACAGCACGCCGGCTATCACCCCGATCAACGATCCCCGACCGCCGCCGAACGCGACGCCGCCGAGGAGCACCGCGCTCAGCACGTTCAACTCGAGACCATCCCCGGTGAGGGGGGGTGCCGCATCAAGCCTCGAGACCAAGATCATCGCCCCCACCGCACTTCCCGCTCCGGTCGCCATGTAGAGGTAAACGGGTATCGCCTTGATCCGGATCCCCGCCCTGAAGGCTGCTCTCGCGTTGACGCCGATGGCCACGACGTAGCGACCCCATCTCGTCCTGTAGAGGAATATGGCCCCGAGCAGCAGGGTCACCGCGGCAATGGCGACCGGAACGGGTATCTCCAGCCAGCGGACCCGACCCCGGCCGATGATCGCGAAGGTGTCGCCGAATCCCGATGCTGTCCTTGCGTCGGTCACCACGAAGACCACCCCGCGGACCCCTGTGAAGAAACCCAGGGTCACCACGATCGGCGACAATCCCAGCGGGGAGCACAGTATTCCCTGCGCGGCGCCGACCGCCACACCGAGCAGTACCACGATGATCAGGGCGGGTACGATCCCCGTGGTTTCCAGGAGCTTTCCGAGAATAACCGCACACAGGCCGGTGATAGAGCCGATGGCGAAGTCGACATATCCGGCCATCAGGAGCAGCGCGCTCGGTATGGCAAGGGTGGCGATGACGGCGGTCTGCAACAGGACCAGGCGGAAGTTCGACACGGTGAGGAACCGGTCGGAGAAGATGGCGAAGAAGACAACCTCCACCACCAACGCCCCGACGATCCCGTTGCGGAGGATCTTCGCCCAGGTACCTGCGATCTCCTGTTGGTTGTCTCCAAGTAGAGCCGCGGCCCGCGAACGCAGCCCTAAACGCTCACGTCCGGGCATCAGGCCTCGATCCGGGATCCATCTTCATGAGAACAGGCGAGGCGGCCGTTGAGCATGCGTCCTAACACCGCTCACCGACCGCCCCGAAATACCTGACCTGGTGATCTAGCCCAGGAATTGCGCGTAGTTGTCCAGCACCTGCTGCGCGAAGTTCGCCATACCCGGCGTGATTGCCACGTAGTTGAGTACGAGGCTGGTGGGCGGCTGCCCTTCGAGGATGTTGGCAGGAAGGTCCGCCACGGCCTTGCCCAACTGGTCGATGATTATGGCTCCCGAAACGCGGTAGATGCCGTACTCATCGGCACCGGCCAGCAGCTCCAAGGCCTCGTTCTGTCCGTCCATTCCCCCGACGAAGATCTCGCCCGGATCCCGGCCATCCTGCTCGATCTGGGCCACGAATGCCTGATAGGCGCCGAGCGCTCCGCCGTCGTTGATCCCGATGACCATGTTGAGTCCCGGATCAGCCTGGAGGAAGGTCTCCGTTGCTTCCAGTCCGGTGGCCTCGGCAACCGACTCCGCCTCGAGAGGAGCCACGCCGGTCGCTTCTGTGATGATCTCTCGGATCGGATCGGTACGGTCTGTACACGCCCTTCCGCACTGATCGAACGTGAAGAGCGCCCAGGAGAAGGTCTCCGGATCGCCCGTGAAGTCCTCTTCCAACCAGCGAAGAGCCTCAGCTGCCACCGCGCGGGCTCCGTCGACGTTCGCGTAGACGATGGACGAGTCACCACCGGGGACCGCGGTCGAATATCCGACTACGACGATGCCGGCATCCTTGGCCGCCTGCACCACAGGCAGGTACGGCTCGATGCCGCACAAGGGAAGGAACACGATGGCGGAGACACCGGCGGCCACGAAGCCCTCGATGTCCTGGACCTGCTTCTCGCAGTCGCCATTCGCCGAGCCCTCGACCCAGTCATAACCGCGCCGCTCGGCCTCGAGTCTGGCGGGGTCGGCGACGAGCCGGTATATCCCAGCACCCTCATTGCCAAAGCTGAACGCGATGGTGCCCTTGCTTGCCGCCGCCGCAGCAGCCTGCTCTGCGGCCATCTGCTCCGCCTCAGCCAACGCAGCCTCCGCCTCGGCCAGCGCAGCCTGGGAAGCCTCATCGCCCTCGATAGCAGCGGCAGCCGCCGCCTGGGCAGCTTCCAACTCGGCTTCAGCAGTCGCCAGCGCCGCGGCAGCCGCATCAGCTTCCGCCTGGGAAGCCTCATCGCCCTCCATGGCAGAGGCAGCCGCCGCCTGGGCAGCTTCCAACTCGGCTTGAGCCGTGGCCAGCGCCGCCGCGGCCGCATCGGCTTCCGCCTGGGCCGCCGAGGCCTGAGCCTGCGCAGCGGAAGCTTCGGCCTCAGCGCTTGCAGCCGCGGCACGCGCTTGGGCCGCAGCCGCGTCGGCCGCCGACGTGTCCGCCTCCTCGGCACCGCATGCCGCGCCCACCAGAGCCAGGACCAGTAGCAGGCCCAACAACCTCCACATCCTTACCGTTCTCACATCGCCCTCCCTAATCGCCCGCTTGCTCTGCCTGTAGCACGCGATGGCTACCCCATAAACATAGTGTCCCGGACCTCTGGACGTCCACAGAAATGGCACCGCCCTCTCGATCCCTGGGATTCTGGATGCGGCTGATCCGTAATCCGGACATTCGTGTCTCCAGCCCCGTTCTTGATACCCGGGGACCTCCACCCCTTACGCCGGTTAGATCCCTCCGTTTCGCGCCAGCCAGTCAAGGGTCACCCGATTGAAGGTGGCCGGATCTTGCATGCCGAACAGGTGCGATCCGCCGGGGAAGACCACCAGCTCCGCACCGGGAATCCCGTCGGCCAGCTCACGGCTGAAATACGGCGGCAGGCACATGTCGAGTTCCCCCACCGTGACGAGGGTGGGCGCTCGGACAAGCGACAGCCGATCCGCTTCGTCATGCGTCAGGTTGGCCTCGATCTGCCCGGCCAAGCCGGCCATGGGTGACGAGTTGGCCTTCATCCGTTGGAGAATCTCGAGGGTGAGGTCGTATTCCCTGGTGATGAAGTCGGGCGGGAACAGGTAGAGAAGCGCCGCCTCGTAGTAGAAGTCCAGACCGCCCTCCTCGAGGAACCGCTTCAGCAGCGACAGGTACATCCTGGCGTAGCCATGGGTCTTCGCCCAGGCGCCATGGAGCTGCAGGGTCGTAACCCGCTCGGGGAAGTCGATCGCCAGCCTGACTGCGATAGCGCCTCCGAGCGACATGCCGGACAGGTGGCAGGTATCGATCCCGAGATGGTCCAGGAGGGCGATCGTGTCGTCAACCATCATCGGGACGGTGTAGGGACCGGGCGGGGCCGAACTCCTCCCGGCTCCCCGGTTGTCGAAGATCACGCACCGGTAGCGATGCTGGTACTCCTCGACCTGGGGAAGCCAGCGGGAGCCGTCGGCGCCGGTGCCTCGCACGAACACCACCGGTGGGCCGTCGGCGGTACCGTGCCACTCGTAGTAGAGGTCGACGCCCGTGCTCAGGGCAGCTGTCGGCAAGAGAGTCCTTGGTCGCGGACGGCCATCCTAGGAGTTCTTCTGTTTACGAGCCGACCATCGGTGGGAAGCCCGGGCTCGGGAGGACCGCGGCGGCTCCCGCCGCGGCGTCCATCACCGCGTTCTCGGACAGGGGCGGCCCGGTCAGCTGGATTCCCAGGGGAAGGCCTTCGCCGTCCCGACCGTTCGGCACCGCGCATACGGGGAGCCCGAACAGGTCCTGGGCAACCGTGTAGTCCATCACCACATCACGGAACGGAGCCTCTCCGGCGCCGTCCGACGAGTCGTCCGGCGCCGAGGTCGTGGACGGTCCACCGGCCGTTATGGGGGTCGCAACCACGTCCACCTCGTCGAACAGGCGGGCGAAACGGTGCCGGAGGGCGCGCTTGGCTTCCAGGGCCGACAGGTAGTCGGCCAGGCCGATGTCCGCCGACATCTCGAGCCGTCCCCTCACATCGGCGCCGTATTCGGAGGCCCGCCGGGGGAAGATCCCCATGACTGACGAATGAACATGGTGCGCCTCCGCCATCTGGATAGTTGCGAAGGTCGGCCTGATCTCCTCGGCCCCGGAAAACCCGAGCTCGACGAGGAGGGCGCCCGCCTCCGACATCGCTTCGATGGCCGCATCGAACCGGATCCGCTGGTCCTCGCGGAGCGGCCGTGGATGGAGACCGGCCACCACTCCGACCCGGACACCGGCGAGCGAGGACGTCACCGTGGCCGAAGGCGGCGGGATGGGCAGGGTGCTCGGGTCCGAAGGGTCATATCCGGACATGGCCGACAGCCCGACCGCCAGATCCGGAACCGTTCGGGCGATCGGTCCCGGGTGGTCCAGGGACGGAGCGAGCGATACGGCGCCGCGCTTGGCAACCCGCCCGTAGGTGGGTTTGATCCCGGCCACACCACAGAAGCAGGCCGGGATCCGTATGGAACCACCGGTATCGCTCCCGAGTGCCAGGGGCACCATGCCCATCGCGACCGCCGCCGCCGATCCTCCGCTCGATCCTCCGGGTACGCGGTCCGTGTTCCAGGGGTTCAAGGTGCTTCCGAGCGTCGCATGCTGGGTGGTGATTCCCCAGCCGAACTCGTGCGAGCGGGTGGTGCCGACCACGATGGCCCCCGCCTGCCGCCAGCTAGCCACCGCGGCAGCATCGGACGGAGCGATGCGGTCCGCCAGGATGGTCGACCCGTAGCAGCCCACCGCACCCTCCACGTCGAAGAGTTCCTTGATAGCAACGGGAACGCCGTGCAGCGGACCGGCCCAAACTCCTCGCGCGAGCTCGTCGCTCCGCTGCCGAGCCTCGTCGGCGGCCCGCTCGCGGAACACCTCGCGAAAGGCGCCGATGGACGGATCCAGGAGTTCTATCCGGCGGAGGGACGATTCGACAACCTCGATCGGCGAGGTGCTCCCGCTCCGGTACGCGTCGATTAGCTCCGTGACCGAGTGCTGCCAGAGATCCACTATTCGGACGCACCGACCGAGACGTAGCCGGCGTCCTCGAGGCTTCCCGCCCCGCCCAGGACCCAGTAGATGACCAGGTCCTCGTCGCCGTCCGACTCGGCCCCGTGGACGACGTTGCGCGGGACGAAGATGATGTCGCCGGGCCCGACGTCGTACCAGTGGTCTCCAACCAGATGGCGGCCCCGGCCCGACTGGACGATCACGACCTCCTCCGCGTTCGGGTGCAGGTGCACCTCGTGAGTCCCTCCATGAGCTGGATAGATGGTCTGGCCGACGCCGGTCAGCTCGGCTCCGTTCCGTTCGTCGCTCACGAGCCACCGCACGTCCAGATGGCTGAAGGCCGTTCCCGAGAGGTCGGATGGGGGTGTGGTGTCGGCTCGAACCACGTATTCGGGCACTCGGGCCTCCTTTCCTGGGGACGGATATACTTTAGGAGACCTCCTGACAGGCCGGTTCGATGCGATGGTAAAGACCCACGATCCACCCGCTCCCGACACCCATGCGACAGCTTCGAGTCGATCCAACGGTTCGGTTGCCCTCGAGGTGCGTTCCCTGTCGAAGTCGTTCGGAGCGGTCCGCGCCGCCAGGGAGGTCAGCTTCGAGATCCGGCGCGGCGAAGTGCTCGGTCTGCTCGGCGACAACGGGGCAGGCAAGACCACCGTTGTGAACTGCGTCTCGGGTGGCCTCACCCCCGACTCGGGGGACATCCTCATCGACGGTTCCGTGGTGTCCATCGAGAACCCTGAGGTCGCCCACCGGCTCGGCGTCGAAACGGTCCACCAGGACCTATCACTGGTGGACACGCTCGATGTCGCCACCAACCTCTTCCTGAACAGGGAACACACCTTCAGGTGGGGACTGTTCGGCTGGCTGGGATGGTTGGACCGGCGCCGCATGTACAGGGAATCCCGGGAGATACTCGACCGGCTGAGCATCGACATCCCGTCGGTGCGACAACCTGTCGACAAGCTGTCGGGAGGCCAGCGGCAGGCGGTAGCGGTCGGCCGGGCCGTGGCATGGGGTAACCACATCGTGGTTCTCGACGAACCGACGGCCGCGCTCGGAGTCGAGCAGACCCGCTTGGTGCTCGACCTGATCGAGCGCCTCAAGAAGCAAGGGGTCGCGGTACTGCTGGTGAGCCACAACATGCACGATGTCGTGAAGGTATGCGATCGGGTGGTCGTGCTCCGCCACGGCCTGAAGGTGGGCGAGATCGAAAGCATGGAAGGGATCACTCCCCGCCATCTCGTCGACATGATCACCGGCGTGGCGCTCGGGGATCTCGACACCGCCCGGCATACCGAAACATAAGCACACATAAGGAGGGATCGCCATGGCGACGATGTTGATGGGCTACGACACCGAGTATCACGCTATCGGTGAGAATCTGGCGCGGGGCGGCGGGGAGAGCTTCTACGGCTCCCTGCCCGACGACACCACCGAAGCGGGACTCGACATCATCACGGCCATCCACGAAGCCGTAGGTGTCACGGGCACGCTGTTCGTGTGCGGCCGGACGCTGCTCCAATGCCTCCCCGCGCTCAGGAAGGCAGCCGCCAACCCGCTGCTCGACGTCCAGCAGCACACCTACAGCCACATTCTCTTCAAGGACGACACCTGGAAGGGAGGGCTGTTCCCGCAGTCGCGGCCCGAGGCCCTCCGCCACGAACTGGAGGCGACATCCGCGCTCATCAAGGAGCATCTGGGCACCGACTGCATCGGGCTACGGACCCCGCACGGTTACTACCTGGGTCTCGCCGACCGGCCCGACCATCTGCAGCTGCTGGCGGATAACGGAATCGAGTACGTAACCTCCTGGGGGCGGAACTCGGAGCACGACATGCCCTCACCCTTCGATATCCAGCCGTTCTGGTACGAGGAGCAGGGATTCCCCGACATCCTGGAACTGCCCTTCCAGCACTGGGCGGACGCTTTCTGGTTCGAGGGGTACGGCATCGACCGGGGCGCCGAGTTCCTCGAAGTCCTCAAGCAAGGGGTGGACGAGATCGTCGACACGGACCTGGTCTACGGAGCCTGTTTTCACGAGTGGGCGATGATCCGCTACAACGAGGCGGGGACGGGCTGGGCGCGCGGCGTGATGGAGTACGCGGTCGAGCAGGGCGTGGAGGTCATGTCCTACACCGACTATTACAACCAGCAGCTGCAACAGCGAGGGTCGTGAGGGCTCAGGCCTTGACGCGCGGGCGTTTGGCGCTCCTGGTCGCGATCTCGGTGCTGGCGGTATCGTGCTACCTACCGCGTGCCGAGGGTGACCGTGACGTCGAGACATTCATACTGGCCAGCGTCCGCCAGTGTTCGTCGGAATCGGTGGGCGGCACGTTGCGCAACGACGCCGACGTGGCGGTGCGGCTGGAACTGGTGGCGATGTGGCTAGACCTCGCCAGTGAGGTCTACCACGAGGTGGGGTTCACGGTGGACCGGGTCGAAGCCGAAAGCGAAGTGCCATACTCGGTCGATGCCGGGGCTGATGTGGACCCGCCGCTTATCTGCACCGTGGAGACGTCATCCGTGGAAGTGATCGAATGAGGACATCAACATGTGTTCGGGTGGCTGCCGGACCGCTAGGAGGTCAAGCATGCAGACGGTGACCGACGAGGTTCGCACCAGCGCACTGAGCGCCGACGAGCTTCTTGAGTTCCATCACAAGGGATTCCTGCGACCAGGCCGGGTGTTCACCACCGAGCAGGTGGAGATGCTGCGGGACGTGGTGGAGAGGGCCCGCGTCCTCCAGAGGGGCAAGGGTGAGGAGTGGGACCTGCTCGATCCCGCCATCTGGCCCGAGGACAGCGTGCTCCCTCCCGAGCCGGGCAAGTCGGTGGGCTTCCTGTTCAACCTCTGGACATGGGACGAGAACATCCGGATCGTCTCCTTCAACTCGATCCTGGCCGGCTGGGCATCCCAGCTCATGGGATCGCGCCAGGTTCGGATCCTGGAGGACAACGCCCTGTTCAAGGATCCCGGGAAGGGCGGCAGCCTCAAGTGGCACCAGGACTATCCCTACTGGCCGCTCGCCCAGCCGAACGCCGTCACCGCCTGGCTGGCGCTCGACGACGTGACCGCCGAGAACGGGGCGATGCAGATGGTCCCGGGAAGCCACGTGATGGGCGAGACGCTGCCGGCCGCCTTCGGGACCGGATCGACCTACCTGCACGACCTGCGCCCCCCGACTGTCAGACCGATCGACGACCCTGCCGAGGTCGGCCTGCCGGTGGAGACGATCACGTTGCCGGCCGGTTCGGTGTCCATGCACCACTGCCTGACCTGGCACGCCTCGCTACCCAACGTCTCGACCATCCCGCGCCGGGCCATCGTCGTTCGCTTCTTTGCCGACGGCACCCGCTGGTTCGGCAGCAGACGATACGAGTTCAATTACTCGGACGACGAGGTGGGGATAGAGATCGGTGAGCCGATGGGAGGCAAGTACTTCCCCATCGTCCCGATCTGAGGCACGCAGAGGAGATAGGACCATGACGGGTTATCGGTTCAACGGGGGCCGGGTACTGCCATGCGAGGACCAGACGGTCATCGATCGAGGCTGCGTGGTGGTCGAGGCCGACCGGATCGCTTGGGTGGGTCACGCCGACGCCATCCCGCGGGAGTTCTTGGCAAACGGCTACGAGGAAGTCGACACCACCGGCCTCACGGTGATGCCCGGGCTGGTTGACGGGCACATGCACATAAGTTTCGGAGAGGCCGAGTCCGAAGAGGAGCTGTCGATCTACACACCGGCCGAATACCGGGCGATCCGCGCCTCGGTCGATGCGGAGAAGGCGCTGATGGCGGGCGTGACCTCCAGCTGCGATCCGGGAGGACCGTATGCGGTGGCGATCGCGGTGCGGGACGCGATCGAAGCCGGCCTCATCCAGGGACCGCGGATGGCCTGCGCGGGCAAGCAGATCACCACCCAGCAGGGAATCGGGGACGGTTTCCCCAGCTGGATCGGGGTCCCGGAGTCCTCGTTCGGTGCACTGGTGCGCAACCGGGACGAACTGCTCCAGGAGATCCGCAACGAGGTGAAGGACGGTGTCAACCTCATCAAGATCGCCGGATCCGGCGCCTCGTCCGACGAGTACGCCTCCTTCCGGCTGGATGAACTCGAGCTGGCCGTCGAGGAGTCCCACCGCCTGGGCCGTCCGGTCACCATCCACGCCCGGTCCCGCCAATCGGTCGAGTACGCGGCGCTGGCGGGCGTGGACTGGATCATGCACGCCTCCTACATGGACGAGCCGACCCTCGAGATGGTCCTGGAGAAGGACATCCCCCTGCTCCCTGCCATGACGCTGCTGGTCAACACCCTGGAGGCCAACCGGGCCAACCTCTCCCCGCCCGTGCGGGACCGTTTCAAGCGCGAGCTGGACGCCGCGGTCGCAATCCTCAGCAAGGCGCACGAGTCCGGTGCCACCATGATCGGGGGTTCGGAGTCAGGATTCGCCATGACCCCCTACGGCCAGTGGCATGCCAGGGAGATGGAGCTGTTCGTCGACCTCCTCGGCATGTCCCACTTCGAGGCCCTGCTGTCGATGACCCGTAATAGCGCCGTAACGCTGCCGCAGCACGCCAGCAAGATCGGAACGTTGACGCCGGGCAAGTACGCCGACCTGCTGGTAGTGGAGGGCAACCCGGACGAGGACGTCACGATCCTCCAGGAGCGGGCGAGCATCCGCACCATCGTCAAGGCCGGGAGCCCGGTCTCGCCATGGCGGCCTGCCTCACTGCCGAGGTTGAAGCATTCCTTCGAGAAGACCCACGTCTTTACCCCGGAGGTGTACCGGTTTGATGAACGGGCCGGATCGTCCGACTCTTATGCGGCACTGATCGCGACGCTGTGAGGGAAAGGACCGTTTTGTGAGCGAAGGCTTCCCAGACTTCATCAAGGCACTGCCCGTGCCGGACAGCCCGGTCGACATGCGGGCTCACATCGTTCCGAACGAGTACTGCATGCCGATGTTCTACGAGATCGACCACGATGTCGAGGTGCCCGAACACGTCCACGGCGCGCAGTGGGGGGTGGTTCTCGAGGGGGAGATGGAGATGACGATAGGAGGCGAGACCCGCACCTACCGCCGCGGTGACACCTACACGGTCCCCGCCGGTGTAACCCATATCACCCGCATCCGGGGGGGTTACCGCGGGATCGACGTGTTCGCAGACGCCGACCGTTACCTGCCCAAGAAGGAGACGACACCATGAAGGCCGCCCTAATCACCGCACCCGGCGCTACTCCTGTCGTGGAGGAGCGCGACCTGCCGGCGCCGGCGGAGGGCGAAGTCGCTGTAGAGCTCGAGGCGGCTTCTCTCAACCCGGTCGATCTGGCCATCGCATCCGGCGGGTTCTATGCCGGACACCCGCCCATGCCCTACGTAACAGCCGTCGAGGCAGTGGGCCGCCTGGAGGACGGCAGGCGCGTGTTCGTCATGGGCGGTGGCCTCGGCGTGGTGCGGGACGGGACCGCCGCCGAGCGTTTCAATGCTCCGGAGATCGCCCTGGTCGATATCCGTGACGACGCGGATGCCGCCACCGCCGCGGCGCTCGGAACCGCCGCGCTCGCCGGCTGGCTTCCCATCACCTGGGCGGCGAAGCTGCAGCCGGGAGAGACCGCCATCGTCCTGGGGGCGACGGGTGCGGCGGGAAGCATCGCGGTCCAGGCGGCACGCATTGCCGGAGCGGCGAAGGTGGTGGCCGTGGGACGGAATCCCGAGCGGCTTGCGGCCCTGGTGGGGATGGCCGACGCGGTGGTATCCACCGAGGGTGACGATCTGGCCGGCCGATTGCAGGCCGCTGCCGAAGGCGGGGCCCAGGTGGTGTTCGATGCCCTATGGGGCGGTCCCCTCGAGGCGGCGCTCACCGCCACCGCGCTCGGGGCCCGGGTGATCCACGTCGGGCAGGCGGCGAGCGGCGTCGCCACGCTCGCGTCCGGGCTGGTCCGCGGTAAGCAGCTCACGATCAGGGGATACAGCAATTTCGGAGTACCGCGCGACGTGGTGGTCGCCACGTACCTGGAGATGGTGGACCTGGCGACCGCCGGCGATCTGATCCTCCCGGTTGCCACGACGCCGCTCTCCGGCGTGGCCTCCGCCTGGGGCGGGGTAGCTTCGGGCAACGGCAAGCAAGTGCTGATCCCCGGGTAGGGCAAAGAACATCCATGGCCCACGAGGTCTTCATACCCAAGACCGGCATCTACATGGACGACTGCCACCTGATCGACTGGCTCGTGGAAGAGGGGGCATCGGTCCGCGCCGGTGAGGCACTGTTCCTCATGGAGACCAACAAGGTGGAGATGGAGATCGAGGCGGGCGCCGACGGGATCGTGCATCATGGGGCGCCGGTCGGTGAGGACTACCCGATCGGGAGAGTGATCGGCTGGATCGCCGAGAGCGAGGCCGAGTACCGGAGCCTGGTCGAGGGAGGAGCAACCGCATGACCATCGCGGACCGGACGCTGCTCGAGATGTTCGAGACGATGATGAAGATCCGGCTGTTCGAGGAGAGGGTCACGCTCGAGTACCAGCGGGGAGACATGCCCGGCTTCGTCCACACCTACATCGGCGCGGAGGCCGTGGCAACCGCGGTGTGCGCCAACCTGTCGGACCATGACCTCATCGCCAGCACCCACCGCGGCCATGGGCACTGTCTGGCCAAGGGATGCTCGATCGCGGGGATGCTCGCCGAGCTGTACGGGCGCGAGACCGGCCTCTGCAAGGGCCGGGGCGGATCGATGCACATCGCAGACTTCGAGATAGGGATGCTGGGCGCCAACGCCATCGTCGGCGGGAGCATCGGCCTCGCCACCGGCGGAGCCTTCGCCCAGCAGGTCAAGGGCACGTCGAACGTCTCGGTCAGCTTCTTCGGGGACGGCGGGGCCGGGCAGGGCATCCTCTACGAGTCGATGAACCTGGCTTCCATCTGGAAGCTGCCGGTCATATACGTGTGCGAGAACAACGGCTGGGCGGAGTCCACCCCGGCGTCCTACTCCCAGAGCGTCGAGGATCTGAGCCGACGGGCCGACGGGTTCGGCATTCCGGGACATGTGGTGGACGGCGCCGACGCCTGCGCGGTCCACGACGTAGCCGCAGAAGCGATCGGGCGGGCCCGGCGCGGCGCGGGTCCTTCGTTCATCGAGGCGAAGATCCCCCGCATCTCGGCTCACTACGTGGGCGACACCCAGAAGTACCGAGACGAAGACGATCTCGAGGCCGCCAGGCGGAGGGATCCGCTCAAGCGGTTCCGGTCGGAACTGGAGGCGGCCGGGATACTCACGGAGGCAGCCGTGGATGGCATCCGCGCGGCCATCGTGGATGAGCTGGACCGGGGCGTGGCGGCCGCCAAGGCCGATCCGTGGCCGACCGCCGCCGGCGTCACCGACTACGTCTACAGCGGAGCGTACTAATGCCTAGAAGGCCGATCACCATGCTCCAGGCCGTGGGCGAGGCCATGTTCCAGGCGATGGCAGCCGACGATACGGTGGTGGTGTACGGCGAGGACGTGGTGGGTGGAGCAGGTCTCGGCGAGCCGTACGAAGGGGCGATGGGGGGCACCTTCGGTGCCACCAGGGGCCTGTTCCACGAGTTCGGTCCTACCCGGGTCCGGGACACCCCCATCTCCGAGGCGGGCATCGTCGGGATCGCGGTCGGCGCCGCAGCAGCCGGGATCCGGCCGGTGGTCGATATGATGTGGTCCAGCTTCACGCCGCTGGCCTTCGACCAGATCCACAACCAGGCGGCCAAGATGCGCTACATGTTCGGCGGCCAGGCAAACGTGCCCCTCGTGCTGCGGATGGCCATAGGCGCCGGGCTGGGAGCGGCCGGGCAGCACTCCGACACGCTTTACTCCGTCTACACGCACCTGCCGGGGATCAAGGTCGTGATCCCTACCACCCCCTACGACGCCAAGGGACTGCTGCTGGAGTCCATCGCGGACGACAATCCGGTCCTGTTCTTCGAGCACATGCGCCTCTACAACACCCGCCAGGAGGTGCCGGAGGACCCGTACACCGTCCCCCTCGGCTCGGCCTCGGTCACCCGCCCGGGAACGGACGTGACCATCGTCGGGATCTCGTACATGGCCAAGCTGGCGTTGGAGGTAGCCGACGCCCTGGCTTCGGACGGCATCGAGGCGGAGGTGATCGACCCCAGATCCCTGTCGCCGCTCGACTCGGAGACAATCCTGGAGTCGGTCCGCAAGACCGGACGGCTGGTCGTGGTGGACGAGAGCCCGCCCAGGTGCAGCATCGCGGCCGACATCGCCGCCATGGTCTCGGAACACGCCTTCGACGCGCTCGCCGCCCCGGTGAGGCGGGTCACGTCCCCCCACTCCCCCGTACCGCTGAGCCCACCCCTGGAGAACGCCTACATCCCCGATGCCGCCCGCATCAAAGCAGCTGTCGGGAAAGTTCTGAGTTCGTAACGGTTCAACCCTATCCCCATCCCGGCTGGTCCTTGGTCGTCTCGTGACCAACGAGGCTCTGCCCGACGCGTGGGAGCCGGTTCGTCTAGCCTCAGTCAGCAAAGTTCAGCCGAATTGGACCGCACGCTCCTGCCTCCGCGCAGACGTGTCGGCGGTGCGCGAGCTGGACCAAGCTCCATGAGGCGAGGGAGGCTCCCATGAGACTACGACCCCTTTACCGCATGATTGCTTGCCTACTGGCGATCGGGCTGGTGGCGGCGGCGTGCGGAACCGACGAAGAAGAGGCCCCGGCGACGACTCAAGCGGCCACCCAAGCGACCACCCAGGCCACGCAAGCGCCCACAACGACCGAAGCGGCCATGGAAGGTCCCCAGCGGGGCGGCACGCTCGTGTTCGCCCGCCAGTTGGAGACCAACACGCTCAACCCCTTCGAGCTGTCAGACAACGGTCAGATCTACGCCCACGAGTTGATCTTCGACACCCTGGTGTACGCGGATCCCAAGGGAGGCACCTCGATCATCCCGGCCCTCGCCGAATCGTGGACGGTCAGCGATGACGGCCTCGACTGGAGCTTCACCCTCCGGGAGAACGCCATGTTCAGCAACGGCGACCCGGTCACGTCCGAGGACGTGCAGTACTCGCTCGACAGGTTCGCCAATCCCGAGATCAACACGATCCTTCCGTTCCTCGCCCTCGGGTACACGGGCACCGAGATCATCGACGACCGCAACTTCATCATCCATCTCGACCAGCCGATCGCGGCGTTCTTGGAGAACATCAGCATCTTCCCGGCGTACATCGTGCCGAAGGCCGTGCTCGAGGCCCAGGGCGATGCCTTCTGGGAGGACCCCGTCGGAAGCGGCCCGTTCAAGCTCAAGGAGTGGATCCGGGGTACGAGCATCAGCTTCGAGCCGAATCCCTACTACTGGGAGGAGGGCAAGCCCTACCTCGACGAGCTGCGCTACGACTTCATAGTGGACGACAACACGAGGGCGTTGAAGCTCGACTCGGGCGAAGCTCACGTGATGGAGAGCGTCCCGTTCACCCAGATCGACGCGGTCGGAGATATGGACGGGGTAACTGTGCTGGTACGGGAAGTCACCCGCCAGGAGCCCGTCTGGATCAACAACAGCGCCCCACCGCTCGACGAGCTCGCCGTCCGCCAGGCGCTGAGCTACGCCACCGATAGGGAAGCGATAAACGCCGCAGTGTTCGGAGGGGTCGGCACGATCCCCAACCACCTGATACCGCCGCTCAAGTACAACGCGCCGACCAGCGAAGTGGCCCCGTTCGAGTTCGATCTGGACAAGGCCAAGGAATTGATCGCATCGTCCTCGGTTCCCGACGGGTTCAGCATCACCTTCCAGTTCCCGGCCGGCTCGGGGCAGCACAAGTCCCTGGCCACGGTCCTGCAGGCCCAGTGGGCCGAGATCGGCGTGGACCTGCAGTTGGTGGAGTTGGATGAGAGCACCCTGGCCGACAACCTGTTCAGCTACGGTTACGAGATCACCATGCCCTTCCTGAAGTGGACCTCGGACGTGCTGGTTCCCGACGAGTTCGCCCTGCTGATGACCGATCCCACCGAGGGTGGGCTGGACGGCTTCTTCAGCGCATGGGGCAATGAGGCGTTATGGGCCATGGTGGAGGAGGCGGTTGCGGCCACCGAGGAGCGACGGCAGGAGCTCTGGCCCCAGATACAGGCTGCGTGGGTCGCCGACATGCCGTGGCTGAACATCCTGTGGCTGCCCCTGGCGACGGGCGTGCGGGACGGCGTGCACGACGTCGACCAGGACGCTCTCGGCGTGTACCACTTCGAGAACACATGGATCGAGCAGTAGGGAACGGCCTGCGAACTCGGCAGTACAAAGTGGTCTGTCTGCAAAACGGCTTGCCGCGCCCTGCTTGCCATCGACGCCCCTCGCGGCGTTCCGCCTCCTCGACGTACCGCTGCGGGTACGCCTTCGTCGGCGCGCCTTGCGAGGAACGCCGCTGCCGGCGCATGCCACGGCGCAGTTCCGCAGACAGACCACCGGGCGGCTGACCCGGCAACGTGTACCGTTACATGGGTCGCCGCCTGCTGCACAGCATCCCGGTGGTAGCGGCGGTCATCGTCGGCGCGTTCGTCATCATCGTGCTCGTGCCCGGAGACCCGGCCCTGAACATGCTGGGGTACAACGCCACGCCGGAGAGCCTGGCGATCCTGCGTCGTGAGTTGGGTCTTGACCGTTCGGTACCCGAGCAGTTCATCGGCTTCCTCAGGGGCGCCGTGGTCGGTGACTTCGGCGAGTCGATCCTCAAGAAGGAACCGGTCCGCGACGTAATAGCCACCCGTGCGGTGATCAGCTTCGCTCTGCTGTTCTACAGCGTGGTGATCGCGGTGCTCGTGGCGGTTCCCCTCGCGATCCTGTCCGCGGTGAAAAGGAATCGCTGGCAGGACCATCTCATGCGGTTGGGCAGCATGATCACCTTCGCCATGCCCTCCTTCTGGCTGGGGCTGCTGCTAGCGCTGTTCTTCGCCATCCGGTTGGGCTGGCTGCCGGTGGCGGGATACGACAAGACCAGCGTCCTCACCATCCTGCGCAGCCTCACCTTGCCGGCAACCACCATCGGGTTGTTCCTGGCGCCGATCCTGGCCCGAACCTTGCGCTCCAGCATCATCGAGGTGCTGGACCAGGAGTACGTGGAGGCTGCCCGGGCCAGGGGGTACCGCGAGTCCAGGGTGATCGGCCGGCACGTCATGAGGAACTCGCTGATCGCCACGGTCACGGTGCTTTCGCTGATCATCGGGTTCATGATCAGCGGGTCCGTGATCATCGAGAACGTCTTCGCGATTCCGGGCCTGGGGTCGCTGATCGTCGACGCCGTGCTGCAGCGCGACTACCCGGTCATCCAGGCACTGGTGCTGTTCTTCGGGCTCACCGTCATCCTGATCAACCTCGCGGCCGACCTCACCTACGCCGCGATAGACCCGCGCGTGAGGCTGATAACCAAATGACCATCGCGAGCGAGGCGCCGGCGCGCCAGGAGCGGTTGCTGGTGGCGACCCGGCGGCTACGGAGGCGGGCCCTGTCCGACCGGCGGTGGTCGAACGTCGCGCTCTACATCGGCGGGTCGATAGTGGTACTGGTCGTCCTCGCCGGACTTCTGGCTCCATGGATCTCGCCGTACCCGCCCAACGAACTCGACCTGACGGCAACGCTCCAGCCGCCCTCCGGCGAACACTTCTTCGGCACCGACGAACTCGGCCGGGACGTCTTTTCCCGCGTGCTGCACGGGATACGGCTGGACATGGCGATCGTGCTCGTGATCACCTACGTGCCGCTGCTGGTGGGAGTCACCCTGGGCATGATCGCCGGTTACTTCGGGGGCTGGGTCGACACGGTTATCAACCGTGCAGTCGACATCGTGATGGCTTTCCCTTTCCTGGTCGTCGTGATCGCGGTCGTAGCCATCACGGGACCCGGTCTGGTCGGCATCTTCATCGGCGTGCTGTCGGTCGGCTGGGCTCTCTATGCCAGGCTGGCCCGGAGCGAAATGCTGGTGATCCGTGAGCAGCAGTACATGCTGGCCGCCAAGGGCCTCGGCTACTCCACCTCCCGCATCCTCGGCCGCCACGCCGTGCCCAACCTCATCCGGTCCCCGCTGGTGTTCTCGGTGGCTGACATCGTGCTCAACCTGCTGCTCATCGCCGGTGTCTCCTACCTCGGTCTCGGTGTCCAGGCGCCGACAGCCGAACTCGGCGTCATAGTCGCCGACGGACAGGGCCACCTCCGGGTCGGGTGGTGGATCACCACCCTGTCCGGTCTGGTGCTGGTAACGATCGGGGTCGGTTTCAGCATGCTCGGCGACGCGCTGGCCGACCGGCTCGGAGAGGAGTTGCGATTGACGGTGTAGGCGGACCCCCGCTCCTCGACGTGGAAGATCTCCACACCGGCTTCCCAACCCTGGAAGGCCTGCTACTCGCCACCAACGGGGTGAGTTTCACCGTGGAACGGGGCGCCACCCTGGCGCTCGTGGGCGAGTCGGGATCTGGCAAGAGCATGACGTGCCGATCGATCATCGGGCTGGTGCCCAAGCCGGGAGAGGTCATCGACGGGCGGGTGGTGTTCAACGGGCGTGACCTGCTCAGGCTGTCCCGCGCCGAACTCCGTAAGGTGCGCGGGGGCGAGATCGGGATGGTCTTCCAGGATCCGACCGCCTCGCTCAACCCCGTCTACAAGGTCGGCAACCAGATCGTCGAAGTGCTCAAGATCAAGCGCGGGATGGGTACGCGGGAGGCAAACCGGCGGGCGATCGAGCTGCTCGACCGGGTCGGCATCGCCTCGCCGGAGACGCAGTTCCACTCGTACCCGCACGAGATGAGCGGCGGCATGCGACAGCGGGCGATGATCGCCAGTGCCATCGCCGCCGAACCGATGCTCCTGATCGCGGACGAACCCACAGCCGCCCTCGACGTGACCGTGCAGGCGCAGATCATGGCGCTGCTCAGCGAGCTGCAGCAGGACACGGGGATGGCGATGATCCTCGTCTCCCATGACTTCGGGGTCATCGCCCAGCACTGCGACCACGTGGCGGTGATGTACGCCGGCTACATAGTCGAGCAGGCGCCGGTCCAGGAGATATTCGACCATCCCAACCATCCCTACACGCAGGCGTTGCTGGCATCGATCCCGCATCTCGACGCCGTGAACCGTACGGAGATAGTCCCGGTCAAGGGGCAGCCCCCGGAGCTCTCCAGGCTGCCTTCCGGATGCCCGTTCAGCCCCAGATGCAGCTTCGTCAGGGATGGCTGCGGCTCGGTCCCCATGTCGCTGCAAGCGGTGGGACGCGACCATGTCACGGCTTGCCCGTTCGTGACGTGGCGCGATCGCCAGGCCGGGGCACCGGACCGGGGAGACGCGCTGCCGTGACCATGACGCGTCCACCGGAGGACCCGAGCCGGGACGTTCTGCTCCAGGTCGAAGGCCTCACCAAGGGCTACCCGGTGCGCCGTACCTTGGTCGAGCGGATGAGGAGAGCCCCGGTCCGGCGTCTCGTCGCCGTGGAGGATGTCTCCTTCCGGGTGCGCCGCCAGGAGGTGATGGGCATAGTCGGCGAGTCGGGAAGCGGCAAGACCACCCTCGGCCGATGCCTGATCCGCCTGGTCGACCCCGATGACGGAAGCGTCAGGTTCGACGGCATCGACGTGCGGTCCATCGAGGGAACCGAACTGCGCCGGCTGCGCCGCCGGGTGCAGATGGTCTTCCAGGATCCATTCACGTCGCTGAATCCCCGCCTCACGGTGGGAGCGTCGATCCTCGAAGCCGGCAAGGTGCATGGCCTCGTCGACGCCGGCCAGGACGATGCGTTCGTGGCCGGGCATCTCGAGAGCGTCGGGCTCTCGGCCACGCTCGCCGACCGGCGTCCCAGGCAACTGAGCGGCGGGCAGCGGCAGCGGGTCGCCATCGCCCGGGCTCTGGCGGTCGGCCCGGACATGCTGGTCGCGGACGAGCCGGTGAGCGCACTCGACGTCTCCATCCAGGCCCAGATCATCAACCTCTTCCGGGATCTGCAGGCCCGCCTGGGGCTCACGATGATCTTCATCGCCCACCAGCTCTCCGTCGTCTCCCAGGTGGCCGACACGGTGGCGGTCATGTACATGGGGCGGATCGTGGAGCGGGGACCGATCGAGAAGGTGTTCGGGCGGCCCGAGCACCCCTACACGCAGGCTCTCCTGGCTTCGCGTCCCGACCCGGATCCGCGCCACAAGGCCGAACCACCGCTGCGTGGAGACGTCCCGTCACCCCTTGACATGCCCCCCGGGTGCAAGTTCTCCACCAGGTGTCCCTTCGTCCAGGACATGTGCCGCGAGGCCGAACCCGCTCTCGAGCACACCGGGTCGCGGCACCTGGTAGCTTGCTACGTGAAGCCCCCGGCCCGGGAGGGCGGTTACGCATGAACTCGCATCTTCGCCAGACGGGGAGCGCTCTCTCGGACCGCGCCGGCGCAGTATTCGGTTCGCCGTTCGGGAGCGGTTGATGCGGCCGGCCGACTTCGAATTCCGCTCAGCCGGCACCGTCGACGAAGCCATCGCAGCCCTGAGCGGCGAGAACGGCACCATGGCGCTGGCAGGAGGGCAGAGCCTCATCCCCATGATGCGCTTCCGGCTGATCCGGCCGTCGGTCGTGGTCGACATCGGCAGGATCGAGGGCTTAGGTTCCATCGGGTCATCGGACGGGCTCCTGGAGGTAGGCGCCCTCGTGACCACCGCCCGGCTGGCCCGCAGCGCGACCGTCCGCTCGCTCTCACCCTTGTGGGCCGAGACCGCCTCGGCCATCGCGGACCCGCTCGTCCGGAATCTCGGCACAGTGGGCGGCAACCTGGCTCATGCGGATCCGCTCAACGACCTGCCCGCCGCCCTGGTGGCGGCCCGGGGACAAGTGATCGTCGTGGGGCCGAGCGGAGCGAGGACCGTCAGCAGTGACGATCTCTTCGTCGGGCCTTTCGAGACCTCGCTCCGACGAGGCGAACTGATCACCGGAATCCGGCTACCCCGTGGATCGGGAGGCGCTTACGAGAAGATGAAGAGGGCGGCGGCCGATTACGGAGTGGCTGCGGTTGCGGTCCAACTCGCCATGGACGACGGGGGACGTATCACGCAGGCCGGCATCGCGGTGACCGGCGGGGCAGATGTAGCCGCTCGCGCTGCCGAAGCCGAAGATCTGCTGGTCGGGTCCGATCCGCGGCCGTCGACAATCGCCCGTGCTGCGTCGGCCACCGCTGCGTCGGCCCTCATGGTCACCGACGACCGAGGCAGCGCCCGGTACAAGCGAGAACTCGTGAAGGCGCTCGCCGGGCGCGCCATCGAGCGCGCCACCAACCGGGGTGATGGCACATGAGGGTCACGGTCGCGGTCAACGGCGTCACCCGCCGCGTCGACTGCCACCCCTCAACGCTGCTCGTGCACCTGCTGCGGGAGGAACTGGAGTTGACCGGCACGCACGTGGGATGCGACACGAGCAGCTGCGGCGCCTGCACGGTCATACTCGACGGGGCGGCGGTCAAGTCCTGTACCGTGCTTGCCGGCCAGGCCGACGGCCGCGAGATCGAGACGGTCGAGGGACTCGCCGACGGCCACCGGCTCTCACCCCTGCAGCAGGCCTTCGCCGATCACTTCGCTCTCCAGTGCGGATTCTGCACCTCCGGCTTCCTGATGGCCGCCACCGCTTTCCTACGCCAGAATCCCGAGCCCACGGAGGCGGAGGTCAGAAAGGCCCTCGAAGGAAACCTCTGCCGTTGTACCGGCTACCAGCACATCGTCGACGCGATCCTCTCCAGCGACACACCGGGAGACCAACGATGACGGCCATCGGCGCCCGCCTGCCCCGCAAGGAGGATGCCCGGATCCTGTCGGGCGGGGGCCGCTACGTGGACGACATCACGGTCCCCCATACGGTCCATGCCAGCTTCATGCGGAGCCCCTTCGCCCACGCCGACATCGCGTCGGTCGACTTGGAGCAGGCCCGCCGGGCGCCGGGGGTCGTCGCCGCCTACTCCGGAGCCGAGTCGGCCGGGTCGATGCCCCTCATTCCCAGCGCGGCCGCCGACGATTCGCCGCCCCGGACCCCCCTCACCGGAGACCGCGTCCATTACGTGGGAGAGCCGGTGGCGATGGTTCTGGCGACCGACCCGAGGAGCGCACTCAACGCCGCCGAGCGAGCGGACATCGACTACGAACCCCTCCCCCACGTCCTGGATCCGTGGGAGGCGCTGTTACCGGACGCACCGCTGGTGCATCCAGACCGGGGAACCAACAAGATCGGCGAGATACACAAGGTGCTCGGGGATCCCGACAGTGCGTTCGCCCGGGCCGACCACGTGGTGTCCCGGCGGCTGGCGGTGCAGCGCATCTCCGCCTCTCCCATGGAACCGCGGGCCATCCTGGCGGTGCCGGAGCCGGCCTCCGGCCACCTCACGGTGTGGCTCTCGTGCCAGGCCCCCCACACCCTGCGGACGTGGTTGGGTCACATCTTCGACCTGGACGAGTCCAAGCTGAGGATCGTCGCCCCCGATGTGGGCGGCGGGTTCGGCAGCAAGCTCAACCTGTACTCCGACGAACTTGCGGTCATCTGGGCCGCACTGGAGTTGGGTGTCCCGGTGAAGTGGGTCGAGACCAGGACCGAGAACTTCACGGCCGGCGTGCACGCCCGGGACCAGATCCACAACGCCGAGCTCGCCCTCGATGCCGGGGGGAAGATACTGGCCCTCCGCAGCCACTTCGTCGGTGATCTCGGCGCGTACTTCCACTTCTTCACACCGGTCGTCCCGGACCTGACAATCGACACGCTCACCGGTAACTACGACATACCCAGCGTCGACATCAAGCTGGAGAAGGTGTTCACCAACAAGATGTCGATCGAGGCGTTAAGAGGTTCGGGAAGGGCCGAGGCGACCTTCGTGCTGGAGCGGATGATCGAGGAAGCCGCCCGGGAGCTCGACCTGGACCCCGTGGAGATCCGGCTTCGCAACCTCGTCGCACCGGATCAACTGCCGTACGAGACCCCGTTCGGGCTCATGTATACCGGAGGTGACTACCCCGCTCTTCTGAGGCGAGCGGTGGAGTTGGTGGGATACGACTCGGTGCGGGCTCGTCAGGCGGAGGCGCGCCGGAACGGGCGGTACATCGGGGTGGGATTCGCTACCTACAACCTGCTGTGCGGCTTCTCCCCGTCGGGCCACGCCTGGAACCCGATGAAGTTCTTCCCCGGCCACGAGTCGACGCTGGTCCGGGTGGACCCCCAGGGCAAGGCGGTCGCCTACTCGGGTCTCTGCCCACAGGGGCAGGGTTCGGACACGATGGTCGCCCAGATCGTCGCGGACCAGCTCCAGATCCCCTTCGACCACATCACGGTCGTCCACGGCGACACCGAGACCATCCCGTTCGGGGGCGGCACCCACGGCAGCCGGGGCGCAGTGGTAGGCGGCCATGCCGCGCTGGTGGCGGCTCAACGCGTGGTCGAGAAGGCACGGCAGGTGGCGGCGGCCATGCTCGAGGCGGCTTCGGAGGACATCGTGTTCGCGGACGGCTCGTTCACCGTCGCCGGTAGCCCCGCGTCCACGGTCTCGTGGCAGGAGGTGGCCGACGAGGCACACTTCCTCAAACGCTGCGGGCCAATGTTCGAGCCGGGCCTCGAAGCCACCGCCTTCTACGACCCGCCCGACGTCAACTTCGCCTTCGGCGCCAACGCAGCGGTCGTCGAGGTGGACACCGAGACCGGAAAGGTGAAGATCCTCGAGTTCGTGTCTGTGGACGACTATGGCGTGGGGATCAACCCCGGGATAGTCGACGGCCAGATACACGGCGGGATCGCCCAGGGAATCGGCCAGGCCCTCTACGAGCAGGTCAGCCATGACGAGGCGGGGCAGCTGCCGTCGGCCAGTTTCGCCTCCTACCTGCTCCCCTCCGCGATGGAGATGCCCCCGCTGAAGATGGACAACATCGTCTCCCCCTCTGACACGCCGCTCGGCGTGCGCGGTGTCGGCGAGTCCGGGACGCTGGCCTCGCCTCCCGCCATCGCGAACGCGGTCGCCGACGCCCTCGCTCCGTTCGGCGTGCGGATCGACCGGACCCCGCTCCGTCCGGACGTGGTCTGGGAGTTGATACACCCTGAATGATCGAAGGCATCGGCCGGGACGAAGGGTGGGATCGACCCTACGACCCCACCCCTACCGGCTCGATATTCTCTCTGCCGTCTCCTGAGGAGCCTGCCATATGGGCGATCCCACCGATGAGCGTGATCTGACGCAGAGCCGGGCCGTAGCGGCCCGCGACGAGGCGGTCATCACGCCGTCGATGAAGTACCGGCTGTATCCGTTCGTGGTCGCCAGGTCGGACGGCGTCCGTATGTGGGACAAGGACGGCAACGAGTACCTCGACTGGATGGCGACCGGAGGTACTGCCGCCGCGGGATACGGCCACCCGAAGGTGCGGCAGGCGGCAATGGACGCCATCAACAACGAGTACAGCGGTCCGCTCGTCTGTTACATCCACGAACCGGCCGTCGAGCTGGCGGAGCGCCTGATCGACATCTTCCCCGGAGACTTCGCCAAGCAGGCCTGGTTCGGCGTCTCCGGCTCCGACGCGATGGACGTGCTCGCCAAGGTGGCGCCTATCGCATCGGGAAGGCCGCGCCTGATCTCCTACATCGGCGCCTTCCACGGTATGACGATCGGCTCCGGCGCCATCTCGGGCCACGGAGCGCTGACGCGCCCGATACCCGGCGGCCACATCACCAAGGCTCCGTATCCCAACCCCTACCGGTGCGCCTGGGGCCCGTGCGATAAGAGCGAGTGCTCCCTCAGATGCCTCGACTACCTGAAGAACGACCTGCTGGTCAACGTGTCGCCCTCGGACGAGACGGCGGCGATCTTCGCCGAGAGCATCCAGTCGGACAGCGGCGAGATCGTCCCGCCGGACAACTACTTCCCTGCCCTGCGGGACCTGTGCGACGAGCGGGGGATCTGGTTGATATTCGACGAGGTCAAGGTAGGCCTGGGGCGGACGGGACGCATGTTCGGCTTCGAGCACTTCGGGATCGAGGCGGACGCGGTCGGGCTCGCCAAGCCGTTGGGAGGAGGCTTCCCGCTGTCGGCGGTGGTAGGCCGCCAGGAGATCCTCGATGTCGACCTCTACACGGCCTACACGCTGGGCGGCTCGCCGTTGTCCTGCTCCGCGGCGGTGGCCGTACTCGACGTGATCGAGGAGGAGGACCTGGTCCGCAACGCTGAGGAGATGGGCAGGTACCTGCGCGACAAGCTCGACGAGATGAGAGCCGACCACCCGCTCATCGGGGACGTGCGCGGCAAGGGCCTCCTGATCGGGGTCGAGTTGGTGAAGGACCACCGGACACGCGAGCCTGCCGAAACCGATGCGTACCGGCTCGCCTACCGCTGCTTCGAGCTCGGCCTGATACTGCTGGCGTTCGGCAACGTGATGGAGATCACCCCGCCGCTGACCATCACCCGGAGCGACGCCGATGAAGCATTGGACATCTTCGACCGCGCCCTGGCCGACATAGAGGCCGGCCGGTTCGACGACAGCAAGCTGCCCGATTTCCTGGGGCACTGATCGCTGGACATCGGCGCGTCCGGCCAGGGTCACCCACTAGCCCGACACAACATTTCGGCCCTCGGTAACGGCTCTCGAGCCCTTCCCACGAGCTGACCTCCTTCCGGTTCGCCGGGACTCGCATTCCGATCATCTGAGCCAATCCGTCGGCCCGTATACACCTCCCTCGTACCTCCTAGCCCGCATCGGCACGCCGCCGCGCCGGTCCGATGGATTCTCAGATGTTTCCCACCTGGTCTTCAGGTGATTCACAGGTTGGGGTCGAAAGATGCTGATCAGTAATCGAGCCCTCAGTGATGAAAGGAGAAAATCATGAGGAAGAAGATCATGGCTCTGGGGCTGGCGGGAGCGCTGGTCCTGGGGACAGGCGCCATCGTGTGGAGCGAAGGCGGCGATCAGCAGACACAACAGACCATCCATGCGGAGGTCGGGGAAGCCGGCGGCGCTGAAGGGGCCGGCGAGGGTACGGAGACCGGTACCGGCGGCGGTGAGGAAAACACCACCCAGTACGGCCTCAACGACACCTTCGACCAGGTCCGGGCCGGGTCACGGCTCATCATGAACTACGACCCGGCGGCCAACGCCTTCATCGGGACGGTGGAGAACACCACCAACACCACGCTGAAGAACGTCCGGATCGAGATCCACCTCTCCAACGGGGTGGAACTCGGACCCACAACCCCCATCGACCTAGCACCCGGAGAGATCGTGGACGTCCGCCTGGACGCCACCACCCAACCCTTCGACACCTGGGTCGCCCACGCCGAAGTGGGCACCCAAGGCACCGACCAGGGAACCGGAGGCGAAGGGACCGGCGAGGGTTCCGAAGGATCAGGCGGTGAAGGAAGCGGAGAGGGTCACGGCTCCGAGGGCGGCGGTTCGTAGAACCTCACCCCACCGTCCTCCCGACTCGACCCCGGCTCAGCCGGGGTCGAGGCATTTGCAGCTCTCATCGCGCAGTCGTCCCGCGCCAGGCAGGACCTGTCGGGTAGCGGAACTCGTCGAGTGACGCCCCCCGGATCTGGGAACTGAATCCTGGCCGGCTCGGGGCGACATAGGACCCATCGGCTACGACCACCGGATCCACGAAGTGTTCATGCAGGTGATCGACGAACTCGATGGATCGTCCCTCCATCTCGGCGCCGATGGCGATGAAGTCGAGCATCGCCAGGTGCTGGACCAGCTCGCACAGCCCCACCCCTCCCGCATGCGGCACTACCGGGACCCCGAACTTGGCGGCCAGCAGGAGGTTGGCGATGTTCTCGTTCACCCCGGCCACCCTCGTGGCGTCGATCTGCATGATGTCGATCGCTCCGGCCTGGAGCAGCTGCTTGAACACGACCCGGTTCTGGACCGCCTCCCCCGTGGCAACCTTTATCGGAGCGACCGCTCGCCGGATGGCGGCGTGGCCGAGGATGTCGTCCGGGCTGGTGGGTTCCTCGATCCAGTACGGAGAGTGCGACGCCAACTCGCCCATCCACTCGATGGCCTCTCCCACGTCCCACTTCTGGTTCGCGTCCACGGCGATCAGCACGTCGGGCCCCACCGCCTCGCGGGCCAGCCGCAGGCGGCGCTGATCGTCCTCGATGGAACCGCCGACCTTGAGCTTGATGAGCGTGAAGCCGTCGTCGACCGCTTCCCGGCACAGGCGTACCAGCTTGGAGTCCGAGTAACCCAGCCACCCCGGACTCGTCGCGTAGGCCGGATACCCGTGCTCCAGCAACAGGCGCTCCCTCTCGGCCCTGCCGCTCTCGGCACGGCGCAACAGCTCGACCGCCTCTTCCTCGGTCAGCACGTCCGACAGGTACTGGTAATCGACCATCGCCGCCAGTTCCTCCGGCGAGAGATCGGCCAGGTACTTCCAAAGCGGTTTGCCTGCCGCCTTGCTCGCGAGGTCCCAGACGGCCGTGATGACGGCCGCCGCGGCCATGTGGACGACTCCCTTCTCGGGACCGAGCCAACGCATCTGAGAATCCTGGGTGAGGAGGCGGGAGAAGGACCGTGAGTCGGCCACGATCTCGGCCAGGTCGAGACCGACAACCAGCGGGGCGAGAGCTTCGAGCGCTGCCACCTCGATCTCGTTTCCCCTACCGAGGGTGAAGCAGAACCCGTGGCCCTCGACGCCATCACCGGCATCGGTCCGAAGGATCACGTACGCGGCCGAGTAGTCGGGATCGGTGTGGACCGCATCCGACCCGTCCAGGTGCTCGGACGTTGGAAACCTGATGTCAAACGCCTCTGCGGCGGTGATCCGTCTGCCCGCTAACACCCGCTTCATGATCGGTGCCCCGGTCAGTGACCAGACGCGGGAACGTAGCCCTCGAGAGGTTGGACCAGGATGCCGCCGTCGACGACGAGGAAGGCCCCGGTCACGAAGGCGGCCATGTCGGAGGCGAGAAACAGCACCGCCCTTGCAACGTCGTCAGGATCGCAGAGGCGGCCGAGCGGAGTCCTCTCCTTGATGCCGTCCCACTGCGCCTCTACGTCGATCCCCTCCGGTGCGCCTGCGGTCACCAGGGCGATCGCCCCCTCGGTCATGGCCGCGCCCGGGCACACGGCGTTGACCCGGATGTTGTGGCCCGCCAGCTCGACCGCCATGGACTTGGTCATCCCCCCGATGGCGTGTTTCGAGGTCGTGTAGTGCGACAGGCCCTCCGCAGAGGTGTTGAACGCGTCGACCGAAGCGATGTTGACGATGGAACCACCGCGGCCGTCGGCGATCATCCGCTGGGTGACCGCCTGGGCCATCTGGAACGTGCCGACCACGTTGACCGAAACCGTGTCGGCGAACTCATGGGGTGGCATGTTCGAGAAGTAATAGTTCGAGAAGATACCGGCGTTGTTGACCAGTATGTCCACCCGGCCGGACCGCTCGGCCGCAGCCTCGACCAGCGCGTCCACTTTGTCCCTGTCGGCAATGTCGACGCTTTGTGCGACAACGTCGCATCCGAGACCTCTCAACCGCTGCGCCGACTGCTCGGCGCCCTCCACATTCCTATCAGCGACGAAAACCGTCGCGCCGGCTTCGCCGAGACGGCGCGATATGGCAGCGCCGAAACCTTGGGCTGCTCCCGTGACGATGGCGCACTTCCCCTCGAGGCTCACAAGCTCGCTGATACTGGGCAGTGCCATATCGCATCCTTCGGTCGTCGCTTCCCGGTGCCGGACGATCTTACCGCCGGGACTGCGCGCCAACGCCCCCGGCCGGTCCGGTTACTGTTCGCTGGCGGGCGTCAGGCGTTTGCCCGAATGCGGCGCCCGCTTGCGATAGTGGCCATGGCAGCGAGGTCCGTGGTGCCGGCTCCGGTCACGAGGGCCCGCTCAACCGCCAGATTCGAGACGAGGGGTCGCGATGAGAGTCGGGTTTGTAGGTACAGGGATCATGGGTCGGCCGATGGCCGGCCGTCTCCAGGAGGCCGGCCATCCGTTGTTCATCGTCCGGCACCGGTCCGAGCCACCAAGGGAACTCCTTGATGCCGAGGCCCTACTCGTGGAGTCGGCCATGGCGGTCGCCGAGGCGTCCGACGTGATCTTCACGATGGTTCCCGACACAGCCGCTGTGGAAGACGCTCTCTTCCGGGACCGCGGCGTAGCGACAGGGTTGAGCCCGGGGAAGGTCGTGGTCGATATGAGCTCGATCTCCCCGTCCGCCACGCAGGTGTTCGCGGAACGTGTCCGAGAGCTGGGCTGCGAGTACCTCGACGCGCCGGTGTCGGGGGGTGACGTGGGCGCCAGGGACGGCACCCTGTCCATCATGGTGGGCGGGCCTCAAGAGGCTTTCGAGAGGGTCAGACCCCTCTTCGACGTGATGGGCCGGACGGTCACGCTGGTGGGTGGATCCGGCGCGGGCCAGCTGTGCAAGGTCGCCAACCAGATGATCGTGGGCATCAACATCGCCGCGGTGAGCGAGGCGCTGGTGATGGCGTCCAAAGCGGGCCTGGATCCGGTACCGGTCAGGGAGGCACTGTTGGGCGGCTTCGCATCCTCCCGAATCCTGGAGGTGCACGGTCAACGCATGATCGACCGTGCTTTCGAGCCCGGGGGCCGGATCGAGCTTCACCAGAAGGATCTGGGCTTGGCCCTCGCTGAGGCAGAGCAGTTGGGGGTTGCAACACCGATGACTTCGGTATGCCGGGATCTGATGGATGCCTGTGCATCTCAGGGCGGGGCCGGATGGGATCACTCCGCGCTGATCCGCGCCTACGAGCTGCTGGCCGATCACGAATTGGGCACCCTCTAGCTCCTTGTGCGCCCACTCGGGCGCCATCCCGGTCAAAGAGAGACCGGGAAATGGGTGTGGATATAACCGAAGTTCGGGGAGGGAAACTTCGGGGAAAGCCGCTCGGGAACGACCGTGTGGATCGGCGTCTAAGTAGGCGCCACAAACCGGACCTGCGGCAGGATCTCCGGCAACCGGCCCGAGAAGCGCCGAAGGCCCCGCACCAGTGGCTCCTGACGCTGAGCCGACAACGAGCGCTTAGTGCTCCGTTGACCTGATGAGTAACGTGGGATCCACCATGCGTTTTGCTGAAAGGCAGCTCGGCGGCTGGTCACTCTTGCTCGGGACCGCGGCAGTGGCGATGGGTTATGCGCTCTCGCCTGGCCGCGGCGCGGTGGACACCGTGCCCAGCACCAGCCTCACAGACCTCACGCTGGCGATGGCGCGCAACCAGGAGCTTTCCTACACCGTCCCTCTTGTGATCCTCTTTGGCGGCCTGCTCATGTTTCATGGCCTCCTGACCCTGCGACGGCATGCCGACCCCCTGGCACAGCTCGGCCTTCTGGGGATGGTCTTCGGCCTGGTGCTGCAGATGGTGATGCGAGGCCTCGACTACATGATCACCGGTTTGGGAGTGGCGGCGCTGGATACCAGCGGGGAGCGGGCGCAGGAGTGGCTCCAATCGGCCCACGAGATGCAGCGGCTGGTGTTCGGGCTGCAATTCACCTCGATAGTTGTGGGCTTTACAGGAGCGGCGATCATGGCGCTGGGACTGGCCCTCAGGCCGGAGCCCTTACGCATTCCCCCCGTGCTGAACATGATCGTCGCGGTGCTGGCCGTGGCGGCGCTGGGGCTCTTCATCGCCGCGTGGCATTCGAACGCGCTGGAGTTGGCGCTGGCGCCCGCCTTCGCAGGAATGTCGCTGGGCGGGATCGTCTACATGAGTTTCTTGGGGTGGAGGTTGATCAGGGCAGACCCGAACCGGGAGCGAGGCAACCAGTAGCCCATGGTTGGCGAGGGGACTCTAAAACAGATCGAGCAGCGGGTACTGTGGCTGGCCGTGCGGATGGTCGACTACGTCAACCGGGACCGCAGCACCGAGATCAAGGTGGGGGGCCACCAGGCATCGTCCGCCTCGCTCGTTTCGGTCATGACCGCCCTGTGGTTCAACCACATCGGTGGCGACGACAAGGTGGCGGTCAAACCCCACGCGTCGCCCGTGTACCACGCTATCAAGTACCTGACCGGCGAGTTGGACCGCTCCTACCTCACCCGGCTGCGCCGGCTGGGCGGCCTGCAGGCCTACCCGTCCCGCACCAAGGACCCCGACGTGGCCGACTTCTCGACCGGTTCGGTCGGCTTGGGGGCGGTGGCGCCGCTGTTCTCGGCGGCCGCCCGGCGATACCTGGACACCAAGTTCGGCCCGCGGGACCCGGCCCGTTTCATAGCGCTGGTGGGCGACGCCGAACTCGACGAGGGCAACGTGTGGGAGGCGATAGCGGAGCCTGCCCTGGCCGGCCTGGGCAACGTCATGCTGGTGGTGGACGCCAACCGCCAGAGCCTCGACCGGGTGGTGCCGGACATTGCGGTGGGGCGGATGGCCAATGCCTTCGCCGCGGCCGGATGGCACGTCACCCAGGCCAAATACGGGAGGCGCCTCCAGCAGATTTTCGACTTGCCCGGCGGCGTGGCATTGCGCCGGCACATAGACGGGATGTCCAACGAGCATTACCAGAGCCTGTTCCGGTTGCGCGGCTCCGACCTCCGCGAGCAGTTCCTCGAGGGCGCCGCCCGAGGCGTAGCAGAGTCGATCGCCGGGGTCAGCGACGAGAACCTTCCCTCGGTCGTGCACGATCTCGGTGGCCATGACCTCGTGGAACTGGTCAGGTGCTTCCGGGAGTGTGACTCGGAGCGGGGCCGGCCGAGCATCGTATTCGCCTACACGGTCAAGGGCTATGACCTCCCGTTCGCCGGCGACCCGCTCAATCATGCGGCCCTACTCAGCCCGTCCCAGATCGACGATCTACGGTCCAGGGTGGGGTTGACCCCCGAGACCGAGTGGAACCGGTTCGATATGGCCAGTCCCGCCGGCAGGGTGTGCGCGGGAGTGGGCGGGGAGATCAACAACCTGCCTACGCCACCCCGCCCCGTCCTGCCCCTCCCGGCCGGCATCGGGACGTTCGCCCGTACGGCCGCGACGGCCCGGCCCGTCTCCACCCAGGATGCCTTCGGCAGGGTGCTGGCGAGGCTTGCCGATGTCGAAGGGGTAGCCGAACGACTGGTGACCACGTCGCCGGACGTGGCGATTTCTACGAACCTCGGAGGGTGGATCAACAAGGCCGGGGTCTTCTCCCCCGAGCACCGGCCCGACTACTCGGCGACCGAGACACTGTTGCGCTGGAAGCCGGGTCCGGATGGGCACCACATCGAGTTGGGGATCTCCGAGATGAACCTGTTCATGCTGTTGGGCCAGTTGGGGCTCTCCCACGATCACCACGGCGAGATGCTGCTGCCCATAGGCACCGTGTACGACCCGTTCGTCCTCCGGGGTCTCGATGCCTTCATTTACGGCACCTACAGCGGCAGCCGGTTCGTGGTGGTGGGCACTCCATCCGGGATCAGCCTCGCCCCCGAGGGCGGCGCCCACCAGTCGACCATCACACCGTCCGTGGGGATAGAGCTGCCGGGCGTCGACTTCGTGGAACCCGCCTACGCCCAGAGCCTGGAATGGCTGCTGATCGATGCCCTACATCGGCTGTCGGATCCCGACGGCGCCATCTCGTACCTCCGCCTTAGCACCCGGCCCATCGACCAGAACCCCTTCCGGAAGGTACTGGATTCGATGGGAGAGGACCGCGTCCGCGCCGACGTGGTGGCGGGCGGTTACCTGCTACGGGGCCCATCGGACACTTCCCTCGTCCCGGTGGTTCTGGCCGGGAGCGGCTCGGTGATGCCGGAACTCGTGGCGGCGGCCGAGGAACTGGAGGAAGAGGGAGTCGGCGCCTCTGTGCTCTCGATCACGAGCCCGGACCGCCTCTACGCCGGCTGGATCCGCACGCTGCGTCGATCACAGTCCCGCTTCACCCGGCCGGCGGACGACCATCACCTCGCCACCCTCATCCCGCCTCGGCTCCGGCGCGCGCCGATCGTCACCGTACACGACGCAGCCTCACACACCATGGCCTGGCTGGGCTCCGTGTACGGGCAACTCGTGGTCCCTGTGGGGGTCGACGACTTCGGCGAGTCGGGGACGATCCCGGAGTTGTACGAGCGCTTCGGCCTGCGGGCGGAGCAGGTGGTCAACAGCGCACTGGTCGCCCTGGCCGCAAACGGGGACCTCGATCGGTAGTCCGTAGTCGATCCAGGACCACAGCGGAGGCACTCGCGGCGCCGCCCAGGGTGGGGCGGGGTGGGACCAGTCCGAGTTGGTCCAGGCTACGCACTCGTGGCCAACCACGAGTCGGGGACCGAGTAGGTCAGGGCAAGCGGGTTTCGGTTAGCCCGTCCTCCGGCGTCCAGGCACTCACAACCAAGGAGCGATCCTCCACTCGAGCCAGGACCACGCGGCTGATGTCGGCTGTGAACAACGCCATGGTCGAGGGATCATCGATGGAAAAGCGATGGCCTTCGATGAAGAGGGCCATGTCCTCGTCCGAAGCCGCCAGCGCCTGTCCTTCGACCCTGGCATCTCCCGACAACAGTTCTTCGCCGTCGAGCGCACTGTGTATCGAGAACCGCGGGTCTCGTCGGAGATCGGACGTTTTGCGCGAGATGGCATCCATGGCCAGCCACAGGTGTCCATCCCGGATGGGGGTCTCCATACCCGAGAGCCGTGGCGCGCCGTCGCTCCTCAGGGTGGCCATCACCGCATGACGGTGGCTCTCGAATCGCTCCTGGACAGAGCCCGCCAGACCCGGCTCGGCGTGCCGAAAGTCCGCCCATGTCACCGCCATCTTGGTGTCACCCCTACACCGCATGCCCGGAGTGGAGTCGTCTGGTTGATCCCTGGTGACAACACCCGGGCAGACCGCGTTGAGCCGGTTAGAACAGCGTCAGGTACTGGTCCACCTCAGATCGGGTCACCTTATGGTGGTGGGCGAGGAACTCCTGCCGCTTGACCGCTGCGAAGTAGTCGCTGTAGGGCCCGTCGGCTGTCATACCCAGGCCGGCGCGCAGCACGTCACTGCCCGTCAGGTTGTCGGCCGCGTGCAACAGCGTCGGCGGTAGCGTCTTGATGCCCCGGGCCGCTACCTCCTCGCTCGAGAGGGTGAAGAGGTTGTCGGTATTCGGGTCCCCCGGGTCCATCCCGTTGTCAATGCCATCCAGACCGCAGGCCAGGATGGCGGCGAACAGCAGGTAGGGGTTGGCGGCGCCGTCGGGAAGCCGGATCTCGATCCGGTCCGGCTCCGGGACACGGATCATGTGGGTGCGATTGTTGCCGCCGTAGGCGGCGTAGGCCGGCGCCCAGGTCGCTCCGGAGGTGGGCGCGCCCACGCCCATCCGCTTGTACGAGTTGACGATCGGGCACGCCACCGCCACCAGCGACTCGGCATTCGCCAGTAGACCGGCAGTGAACTGGTAGGCCAACTCGCTGAGACCCAGGCCCTTGCTGTCCGTATCACCGGCGGGGAAGAGAGGCTCGTCCGTGTCCCCGGTCCACAGGCTCATGTGGGCATGGAGTCCGTTCCCGGTCCGGTCGGCGAACGGCTTGGGCATGAACGTGGCGAAGCGCCCGTCCCGCTGGGCCAGCGTATGGATCATGAACCGGAACAGGATGAGCCGGTCGGCGGTGGTGAGGGCATCCGAGTACTTCCAGTTCTGCTCGAACTGGCCGTTGGCGTCCTCGTGGTCGTTGGCGTAGTTCTCCCAACCCATGGCGTTCATGTGCTTCGACACCTCGGTCAGGTGGGGCAACATCCGGGTGAGCAGGCGAGCGTCATAACAGGGTCGCGGATCGGTGTCGAGCGGGTCGGCAACCCGAATCGTCCCGTCATCGCCACGAGCCACCATGGAGTACTCCGCTTCGAAACCGGCTTTGAGGACCAGGTTGCGTTCCGCCAGCGAGTCCAGGGCATTGCGCAGGATGACCCGGGGCGCGTAGGGCCACAACTCGCCCTCCACGGTGGGATCGCACTGCATTACGGCGACGTTCGGTTGCCAGGGCAGTTGGGTGTAGGAGGCCGGGTCCGGTATCGCCAGGATGTCCGGGGCGGAAGGGTCCTGGCCCATGGGACCGGCCGCGAATCCTGCGAACCCGGCGCCGTCGGCCATCAGACCGTCGAGGGCTTCGACGGGCACCAGCTTGGCGCACGGCTTGCCGTGCATCTCCACGAACATGGCGTAGATGAACTCCACGCCATCCGCTTCGATCCTCGACCGGATGTCCTCCACTGAGCCCACGTCAACCTCCTCAGACAGCTTCCCGGCAATCGAGACGGCGCCGGTTCCCCGGCGTCGGCTGCTGGGAAGGGGACCTCTCTAGTAGTGTGCGAGGCTACATTAGCCCCGCCGTGCTGGGGCGATCTGATCGGAGGGCACCATGTGCGGCATCGTCGGCCTCTTCCTGAAGACCGACCGCTTCCAGCCAAGGCTGGGGGAGCTCACTGCCAGCATGTTGCACGAGATGCGCGACCGCGGTCCGGACAGCGCCGGGTTTGCCATCTACGACCAGGGCCGAGCCGGGACAACCCGCATAACTGTGCTGGCGGAAGGGCAGAGGCCCGACTGGAGCAGGACCGCCGCCGACCTGGAAGGCGCTCTGGGCGCCGGCGTGTCGGTCCGGCCGATCCGGGATCACGCCGTTCTCGAGACCGCGGGCGACGGCGGCCGGGCCCGCCAGTGGTTGATCGACAACTTCCCCGACCTCGATGTCCTCAGCTACGGATCCCAGATCGAGATATACAAGGCGGTCGGCGATCCCGATCTGGTGGCTATCAACTACGACCTCCGCTCCCGGACCGGAACCCACGCCCTCGCCCACACGCGGATGGCGACCGAGTCGGCGGTCACGACCAACGGATCCCACCCCTTCGCCACGGGCGCCGACACCTGCCTCGTCCACAATGGATCCCTGTCGAACTACAACTGGCTCCGGACCCGGCTCGAGCGGCAGGGCGAGATCTTCCAGACCGAGAACGACTCCGAGGTGGCGGCCGGTTACCTGGCGTGGCGGCTCCGGGAGGGCGACAGCCTCAAGAAGGCTCTCGAGCGCGCCCTGGTGGCGCTCGACGGGTTCTTCACGTTCGCAATCGGCATCGAGGACGGCTTCGCCATCTTGCGTGACCCCATCGCCTGCAAGCCCGCGATCGTCGCCGAGACCGACGACTGGGTGGCCATGTCCTCGGAGTACCGGGCCATCACCCACCTTCCGGATTCCGACCACGCCACCCTATGGGAGCCGGCGCCGGGCGTCATCTACACGTGGACGCGGGCCGCGTGAGCCCACCGCATCCGGTCACCACCATCGACCTGGCAGAGACATCACTGCGCGAACTCAACCAGACACTCCACCGTGCCGGGCAGGGCTCGTTCCGGGTGCTTAACCCGCGCGGCACCCACGCGGTGGCGTGCGGCATCGACGCCGACATCCGGGTGGAGATCGATGGTTCGGTCGGCTACTACTGCGCCGGCATGCACCAGGAAGGGTCGGTGCACGTTGACGGGAACGCCAGTACCGGGCTGGCCGAGAACATCATGTCGGGAACCGTACGCATCACCGGCAGCGCCACCATGTCGGCCGGCGCCAGCGGCGGCGGAGGGCTGGTGGTGATCGAGGGAAACGCCGGCGCCCGGTGCGGCATCTCGATGAAGGGAGTCGATATCGTCGTGGGGGGCAACGTCGGCCACATGAGCGCGTTCATGGCCCAGGCCGGGAACCTGGTGGTGATGGGCGACGCGGGCGCCTATCTCGGAGACTCCCTCTACGAGGCCGACATCTACGTGCGCGGCGCCGTAGAGAGTCTCGGCGCGGATGCGGTCCGCAAGGAGATGCGGCCCGAACACGTCCGGATCCTGTCCGACCTGCTGGCGAAGGCCGGCATGGAGGCCGATCCCGCCGACTTCCAGCGCTACGGATCGGCCCGCAACCTGTACAACTTCCACATCGACGACGTGGACGCCGAGCTGGCGGGAACGGCCTCGTGAACCGCCCTCCCAACGACTGGCGCCTGCGGGAGTCGTACACGTTCGACCGCAACGTCATCGCCGAGATCCACCGGGCGGCCAACACCGGTGTCTACCGGATCCGGGGATGGGGCGCCAAGCGGAGGATGCCCACGCTCGACGACCTGGTGTTCCTGGGGGCCTCGATGTCCCGCTACCCCCTGGAGGGTTACCGGGAGTCGTGCGGTACCGATCTGGTGATCGGGGAGGAGCGGGCGGCCCGACCGCTGAAGATCGACATACCCGTGACCATCGCCGGCATGAGCTTCGGCTCGTTGTCCGCCGAGGCGAAGGAGGCACTAGGCCGGGGCGCCAGCATCATGGGAACCTCGACCACCAGCGGGGACGGCGGGATGCTCCCCGAGGAGCGGGCGCATTCCACGAAGCTGGTCTACCAGGTCCTCCCGTCGCGCTACGGCCAGAATCCCGACGATCTCCGTTCGGGTGACGCCATCGAGGTGGTGGTCGGCCAGGGGGCCAAGCCCGGCGGGGGCGGGATGCTCCTCGGGCAGAAGGTCAGCGAGCGGGTGGCGGGAATGCGAGCCCTCCCCGCCGGCATCGACCAGCGGTCGGCCTGCCGCCATCCCGACTGGACCGGTCCCGACGATCTCCAGATCAAGATCCTCGAACTCCGCGAGATCGTCGACTGGCAGGTTCCGATCTACGTGAAGGTCGGGGCGGCCCGACCCTTCTACGACACGGCCCTGGCCGTCAAGGCCGGCGCCGATGCGGTGGTGGTCGACGGGATGCAGGGAGGAACCGCCGCCACCCAGGACGTGTTCATCGAGCACGCCGGGATTCCCACCATCGCCGCCATCCCGGAGGCCGTCCGGGCCCTCCAGGATCTCGATGTGCACCGTAAGTCGGTCAAGCTCTTCGCTTCGGGCGGGATCCGGTCCGGCGCCGATGTGGCCAAGGCCCTGGCGCTGGGGGCTGACGCCGTTTCCATCGGCACCGCCGCCCTGATCGCCATCGGGGACAACCATCCCGACTACGACGAGGAGTACCGGGAGCTGGGCTCGGCGGCCGGCTTCTGGGAGGACCTCCAGGACGGGACGGACCCGGCCGGTATCAGCACCCAGGATCCCCGGCTGAGAGCGCGCCTCGATCCGGTGATCGCCGGGCGCCGCCTGGCCAACTACCTCCAGGTGCTCACGCTGGAGACCCAGACCCTTGCCCGGGCCTGCGGGAAGTCGCACATCACCAACCTCGAACCCGAGGACCTGGCCGCCCTCACGGTGGAAGCAGCCGCCATGGCACAGGTACCGGTGGCCGGCACCGACTGGATCCCCGGCGCGAGGCGGAAGCGGTAGCTTCCACCCACTCTGATCTGGCGAGCGGCCGCCGCCACCATCCAACCATGAGATGCAACCGGCTAGCTTCGTTCGGTGTTTCCATGACGCAAACCGACCGAGAGTATCGCCCTCTCCGAAGATTCCTACCTTCGTTAGGCTGCCACGCGGGGCCTCGCCTTATGGTCCAAGAGGAAGATCAGTCCGCTGGGTTGCAGTTGGTTTCTGTTGCAGTCCAACCCAATGACCTAACGTTGTCACATGTAGTTCTTAGTGGGATTGGATCTTCTGATCTCCAGACCTCCGGCGGGAAATAGTCGAACACGAGCGGGAAACAGGAACCAGACATAAAGTCCTTTTTGTCCCTATACCCCCTAGGACCGTGCTCCCATCCTAGGCTATGGCCTATTTCATGAATAACGGTGCACACTGCAGAACTAAAGACCTGATCAGATTGTATTGTAATATGCCCGGTGTCATAGAAGTATCCCATGCTACCATCAATAACAATAAGGTCTCTCCATCTGTTCTCCTGTTCGCAAGTTCCTCCGATGATGAACCCAGGAACATACTTGCCCCCACTAAGCCACGAGTAGTATTTGGTAACCTGTTGAAAAACTTCGTCCGTTGTTCCTTGATAATCCCTTCCAGGATGGAGGAATTCATCACAGATGTAGACATTCCATACCTCGCTATAGTCTATTGATTCCAGCTCCTCAAAACCCACTCTAAGGATTGTCGCCATGTCTGCTCTGGAGACACCATCTGGGAAGGCTCGATTAAAAACTGTCAGGGCCTGTTTAGGCGTAATCTCTTGGTCAGGTCTAAAGGTCCCATCTCCATAACCAACAAACCATCCTCTGTCTACAGCAAACCGTATATCATCATACTGGAAGTGATTCTCATCTATATCCACAAAGTTCATTTGGGCATAGACTATGCCCGCCCCAACTAGAACCATGACTGTTGCCAGCACAAAGGCTTTTGATCTCACTCCTTCTCCTCTGTAACAACGATCCGGCTCGCCATGAAAGAGTACCAAAAGGGGTATAGGGGCCTGCCCCGCCCGGGTGGCTCACCGAGTACGTGGCACAGCATAGTGCAGTGTTCTTCACATTGAGTGACGCACCGCAGCCACAGGTCTACAATCCTGAACACATGGACCAGTACGGCAACTGCACAGACCGGCACACCGGTAGGTCAAACCGAGCGAATCGGGAACCGCTGGAGTACGTGATGAGAGAGTTACCGCGCGCGCAAACCGGGGCGGGAAAGCATAGGTGTCCTTACTGTGCGTACGAGAGGGGCCGGGCCGACGCTCTCGTGCAGGTAAGGGACTACCTTGACGGTCTAACGAAAACACATGGGTAAACGTCGGCGTGCTCGGAAAGCAGCCCGCAAGAGGCGGAAGGCCGCGAAGCGGGCGGCGGGTGCGCAGGCTCTCAGTGAAATGGCTCACGTGTCCCGTAGGCTCGGTCGGGGATGCGGGTGTGCGTTGCCGGTTCTGCTGATAGTCGTATTGGGTGTTGCCGGGTCCTGTGTGGGCTAGGTCCGGATCGACGTCTCATCGAAAGCAACAGACAACACGCCTAGCTCGGCCACTCCGACGCATAGCGATTCGTAATCAAACGACAGCACCCAACAGCGGGCCGATGCCGAATTCGTGGCGGGCGTCGAGTATGGCGTCGAACAGGTACTGGCCGTACGACCGGTCGCAGGAGATCAGGTAGGAGCGGGTGCCGTCGACATCGTTGCGGACGATGTCGCAGGTCACCTTCGCCACCGAGGCCGAGACGGCGGCGCCGTCGGGCGTCATGTGGTCGTTCCAGTCGAGGCTGCACAGCTTCTCCAGCACCGAAGCCGCCTCGGGTCCGGTCAGCCGGAACAGGGCCCGGCTGTGGGTGTGATCGATCACGCTGACATGGCCGGAACGGTCAAGCCTGTCGACCAAGGTTCGGCTCGCAGCGGCCGAACCCAGGATGATCCACTCGTCCGGGCGCTGGCCGATGACGAGCACGCCCTCCTCGGTCCGGCTGGTGCCGAAGGAGGCGTCCAACTGGTGGCAGGCAACCGTTCCGGGTCCGGCTCTCACGATGATCTTGGTGGTAGCGGAGACATCATGGAGGGTCAGGGCCGCACCGGACCAGCGGGGCTCCGTCGATGCGCCCTCATGGGACACGAAGCTCCTGCTGACAGGACTCTCGAAGGCAGGGAGTTCAGCCACGGACCCGCATCCCATCCGGGTCGAAGTGAGCATGGTGTTCCATCACGCGAGCGGTGATGCGACGGCCGTCGAGCATGACCACAGTGAGTTCCGTACCGGGGTCCGAGACCTCGGGCAGCACCTGGCCCAGGCAGACCGCGCGGTGCAAGGACGGGGACATGCGCGAGGAGGTGATCCGACCGATGATCTCGTCGGTGCCCGGCCGCACGATCTGGGCAGCCTCGTCAGGCACGACCCGGCCGTGGCGGGTGGGCTGGATGGCCACCAGCACCGGCGCCGATGGGTCCTCCAGGGCCCAGGCCAGCTCGGGCTTGCCGGCGAAGTCGTGCTTGTCAAGCTTGATGAGGTGCCGTAGCCCCACGGCCGGCGCCTTGGTGAGCCCGTCCGTGTCCTGGCCCACGATGAAGTGGCCCTTCTCCAGCCGCATGATGCGTTGGGCCTCCACGCCGAACGGCCTGATACCGAGATCCTCGCCGGCTTCCAATAAAGCCTCCCACACGGCCAGGCCGTAGCCGGCGGGAACGTGGAGTTCGAAGGAAAGCTCCCCGGTGAAGCCGATGCGCCACATGAAGCAGTCCGGGATGCCGGCCACCGTCGCGGTGCGCACCTGCATGTACCTGAAGGCCTCTGGATCGAGGTCGACATCCTCCGCCAGGCGCCGCACGAGCGTCCGCGACCGGGGACCGGCCACGTTGATACTGGTGTACCCGGACGTGACCGGGGTGACGTGTACCTGCCACTCGGGATGCTCGGTCTGGAGCCAGTTCTCGGCCCACTCCCACACCGTCCCGGCGCCGGAGCTGGTGGTGGTCATCATGTAGTGCTGATCGCCGAGCCGTCCGGTGATCCCGTCGTCGAGGACTACGCCGTCCTCGGCGCACATGATCCCGTAACGCACCGAACCGACCGCCAGTTTCATCCACTTGTTGGTGTACAGATGGCTCAGCAGCTTCGGAACGTCGGGCCCGCGGAGGTCGAGCTTTCCGAGCGGGGTGACGTCCATGATGCCGACGCTCTGCCGCGTGTTGCGCACCTCGCCGGCCGGGTCTCCGTAGTGATCCGGACGGATCCATTGGCCGGCCAGCATGAACGTGGCGCCGTTGGCCTCATGCCAGGGATGGACCGACGACACCCGAACCGGCTCGAACAAGCGCCCGCCCAAGGCCCCCATGGTGACCGGCGCGTACGGTGGCCGCCACACGGTGGTCCCGACCTCGGCGATCGTCTGTCCCCTGGCCTCGGCCAGCACCGCCACCGTGTTGACGGTCTCCAGCTTGCCCTGGCTCGGACCCATCGTGGCGGTCGTGTAGCGCTTGAGCAGTTCGACGGAGTCGTATCCCTCGGCCGCGGCTCCCATCATGTCCTTGGAACTCACGTCCTCGGAGAAGTCGACCACACCGTGCGTGGACGACCGGAAGAGGGCCGGATGAGAGTCCCGGGGCAGGGCCGGGCGAATGTCCGGCGGCCACTCGGGTTCTTCACCACTTGCCGGCCGGGCGCGGGCCGTAGCGGCCTGCAGCCGATGGCTCACCGCCCTCGCCCTGGCGGCCGCCAGCCGGCCGGTGGCCCTGGCGTGCGCGATGAGTTCATCCGGGCTGCCGTCGCCCGCCAGACCGCCGGTGGCCAGGACGTTGTCTAACGGGACCGACGGGAAGAAGCGGGCCGCTGCGTCGTCGTAGACCGGCCGGTCCCCGGACATGTTCAGTAGGGACGTGGGAGCGGTCCAGCCGGCAGCAGTGACCAGCAGATCGCAGTCCAGGGTCCTGCCATCGGCCAGTTGCACACCTCTGACGCTCTTCGACCCCCCTAGGGCTCGCAGGATGTCTTCGCCCCGGCGTGCGTCGACCACCGTCACCTCCGCACCTGCTCGCTCCAGGTCGATGGCGGCGGCATCCCCGTCAGGGTTGGCCGTGAACACCACGGCAGTGCTGCCGGGTCTCACCGCGTACATGTTCACGAACCGTCGGACCGCGCCCGACAGCATGACGCCGGGCTTGTCGTTGCCGTCGAACACGTAGGGACGCTCGATCAGACCGGGCGCGACGATCAGGGCCTTGGCCCGGGCCTTTACCAAGCGCTCGACCGCGACGGGGTGGTTGCGCTGGACGATGGCGGTCCAATTGTCCTCATAGCGGCCCGTGACGGTCGAGTCGGCCAAGACCTCGACCCCGGCTGCTTCGACCGCGGCGACGAGTTCCGCGGCCAGAGCCCGGTCCTGGTCATCTCCCCAGAGGAGGTGGCCGCCCAAGCGGTGGCCATCCTCCACCAGGAGTACCCTCGCTCCGGCCTCGGCCGCCGCGAGGGCAGCAGCCATCCCGGCCGGGCCTCCCCCGGCCACAACCACGTCGGGGTGGGTGTAGCGCTTGTCGTGGTACCGGTGCGGGGTGTCGAGGTCAATCCTCCCTCCGGGGGAGAAGGTGGCCAGCACCTTCTCGTAGGTCGGCCAGAGCCACATGGGCCGCATGAAGGTCTTGTAGTAGAAGCCGGCGGTCAGGAACCGCGAGGCCAGCCCGGTGATCGCTCTCAGGTCGCGTTCGAGCGACGGCCACACGTTCTGGGCCTCCACCGCCATGCCCGGCTCGATGAGGCGGTGGGCCGAGCGGACGTTCGGATCGTCACCTGCCTGCACCAGCCCGTTGGGATCCCAGTAGTCGTTGCTCATGTAACCCCGCGGTCGCCGGTACTTCATCGACCGTGACACGACCCGGACGCCTCCTGCGGTGAGCGCCGAGGCGATGGTGTCGCCCGCGAAGCCCGACATCGCCCGCCCGTTCCAGGTGAAGTCGACGGTACGGGACCGGTCGATCACCTCGCCGGGCTGGGGAGGGAGGCGCGTCATGGCCTCTTCCCGAGCTTGGCCACGGGTGTCGGCGGGTTGGTGAACTCGTTGCTGACGGTGTCCCGTTCGAGTGTGAAGTACCGGCGGCAGCCGGAGCGGCAGTACCACGTCTCGCGCAACAATCCGGCCGGGTTCGCCCTCTCGTACAGGTAGGCGCGCCACTCCTTGGCCGAGGCCGAGTTGGGATCGGGTCTGGGCCGGGACTCGCCCACGTACCGCAAGTCGGCCGCGTTCCGCGGACCGCAGTTGGGGCACGGGACGATCAGCATGACTCTCCGTCCACCAACTAGTGGCCTACCGCCGCGGCACCCTTCTCGCCGACGAGGGCGTCTCTCTCGAAACGAGAGAGCGCGAAGGGTGCGATCAGATCGGGGGTCTTCTGCGTGGCGATCGCCTCGGCTATCTGTTCGCCGGACACGGGTCCGGCCTTGAAGCCGTAGGTGCCCCATCCGACATCGCACAGGAAGCCTTCCACGGGGGTGAAGCCCATCACCGGCGAGTAGTCGGGGGTCATGTCGCACAGACCGGCCCACTGCCGCAGCAGGCGCATGCGGGAGATACCGGGCATGAGCTCGAGCAGGTGACCCGCCGTCCCCTCGGCGAAGTCGAGGGAGCCCCGGATGTCGTAGGTGTTGTAGGGATCGACCGAGGCGCCGAACACCAGCTCTCCCCTGGCGGTCTGGCTGACGTAGACATGCAGGGTCCCGGATACCACCACCACGGGCAGGAACACCTTGACCGGCTCGGTGACCGCGGCCTGCAGGGGGCGCGTGCTGATGGGAAGCCCGACGCCGGCCATATCTGAGATCAGGGTGGCCCATCCCGCCGTACAGTTCACGACCACCGGGGCCGAGATGTCGCCGTGGTTGGTGCGGACGCCGGTGACCCGGCCGCCGGAACCCTTGCCACCGGGGCCTTCGCCGCCGGTGACCATGATGTCCACGACCTCCGTCTTCTGGTGCATCTCCACACCCAGAGCGTCGGCCCCCCGCGCGTAGCCCCACACCACGGCGTCATGGCGGATGATGCCGCCGGGCGGGTGGTAGAGGGCGCCCAGGATCGGGTAGCGGGGGTGGCTCGACGTGTCGAGCGCCGGTGCCAGCTTCTTGATCTCGGCCGGCCCGATGACGCTCGAGTCGACCCCCTGGAGCTTGTTGACCTCGGCCCTCCAGTGCATCGTCCGGAGCGAGGCGTCGCTGTGCGCCAGCGTTATGTGACCGCGCCTGGAGAACATCACGTTGATGTTCAGGTCGATGGCCATGGTCCTGTACAGCTGAAGCGAGCGGTCGTAGAAGACGACTCCCTCCGGCGTGAGGTAGTTGGACCGCAGGATGGCCGTGTTGCGCCCGGAGCCCCCGCTTCCCAGATACGACTTCTCGAGCACGGCCACATTGGTTATGCCGTGGTTGGCGGCCAGGTAGTAGGCCGTGGCCAACCCGTGAACGCCTCCGCCGATGACGACCACGTCGTAGCTATCCCGCAGCGGTACCTCCCGCCACACCCGCGGCCATGCCCTCTTGCGGGCGCCCCGGCTGATGAGCCGGACCGCGGAGTATCGAGGGGGGCGTCGTCTCATCGGTCGCGCATGGTAACGGTGTTCCCGCACCATCTGGGGTAGCTGCCACGGCGTGAAACGGTCGGCCCGCCACGGCCTCGGGTCAGGCTTGGAGGATCCGGCTGAGGGTTGCCAACCGCTGCGCCACTGTCCGGTAATAGACCCAGCGACCGCGCTTCTCGGACTCCACCAGGCCGGCCCGACGTAGGACCTTCAGGTGATGGCTGACCGTGGGCTGGGATACGCCGAGCGGCTCGACCATCTCGCACGCTGCGCAAGCCTCTCCCTTGGCCCCTATGAGGCTGAGCAGCCGGAGCCTGGTGGGATCCGACAGCACTCCGAACCACCCGGCCAGTCGTTCGGCCCGCTCCACCGTCAGGGGTTCGTCGACAATCGGGGCGCAGCAGACGGCAGGGGATCCATCTCCGGCCGGAGTACAACAATCGGTCACGGTATCCATCTTCCATTACCTCCTTTTCTCATAGGATCATCTCGCCGGCCCAGCCCAGCAGCATCCCCCCTACCAGGAGGATGCCCACGACCAGACCTACGACTCGCCGCCGGGCGATGACCAGCAGACCGGCCACCGACCCGACGCTGGCCCCGGCGCCGGTCACCACGAACGACAGCGCGGCACCGGTGCCCATCCCGCCATCCACCAGCGCGGCGACCAGCGGTAGCGATGCCTCCGTGTTCACGTAGGCCGGGACGCCCACCAGGGCGGCCAGCGGGATCGCTCCCGTCGCACCCCCTCCGAGGAGGCCGGTGACCCAGCCGGTGGGGATGGCCCTGATCACCATGTACCCGACCGTGGTGAACACCAGGAAGAATGCCAGGAGCCGGCGCCCGGTCAACAGAAGCTCGCGGCCGAAATCCCTCAGCCTGGCGCTCCTGCTCGGTAACTCGTGCACCGAGGCGGTGCCCGGCCCGGTGGCCACTCGGGTTGTGCACGCGTCCTCGCATCGGGAGTCGGATGCACGCACGCGGGCTTGCCCGCGGAGCCAGCCGGTCCGCTCGATGGTTGCGGCCAGGCCTCCGGCCGCCAGGCCGATGATGATCGTTCCGATGAAGAAGGTGAGGGCGAAGGGCCATCCCATCAGTCCGGCCGACAGCAGCAGTTCCGCCGGACTGGTCAGGGGCGAGGACACCATGAACGCCACCAGGGGCGCCCACGGAGTCGAGGACGCCATCCCGGCGATGAGCACCGCGGTGGTCCCGCACGAGCAGAAGGGTGTCAGGGCGGCCAGGGCCACTGCGCCGACGATCCCCACCCATATGCGCCGGCGCAACCATCCCTCCAAACGGTCCGTGCCGAGGTAGGTGGTGAGGGCGGCCGCAGCCACGATGGAGATGATCAGGAAGGGCCATGTCAACCGGAGAGTGGCTAAGACGTCGGTGCTCACCTGAACCAGCAATCCTGCGAGCCAACTCATGAGGTCGCCCGTCCAGATAGCCCGAGGATGGTTCGAAGCGGCATAATATATAGACTACAGCCTATATAGATTTTTGTCTATTTATTGGCCGCCGGTTTCGAGAGCGGTGGTTCCACGTCGGTCAGCAAGCAGGCCCGGGAGTTAGAGTCGGTCGCCGGAGGCGAGCCGGCAGCACGATCTTCCGAGCACGGGCACCGGTCGCTTCGGCGAGAACCTATGGACACGACAGGGAGAGGTTGTCATGCCCACCGCCCGCGGACCCATGGACGTGAACATGGAGGCCGAGCCCCCGTTCCTGGAGCAGGACGGGATGAAGCTGAACCGGAACGTGGTGCACAAGGTGTTTTCCGGCGACATGGTCGGCGCTTCGGAAGCGCAGATGATCGCAGCCTTCACCGCTACTCCCGGTTCGGCCGGCTACGTGGCCATCGAGCACTTCACGGGTTCGGTGGGCGGGAGGTCGGGTTCGTTCGTACTCCAGCACAGCGGGGTGATGAACAGGGGCGACGCCCGGCTCGAGGTGACGATCGTGCCCGACTCGGGCACCGGTGAACTGGCCGGGATCTCGGGAACGCTCGAGATCCACAACGACGAGGGACAGCACTCCTACGTCCTCGACTACAGGATCGCCTGACGGTCCGTTACCTGGCGACGCCCCGCGGCACCAGTGGCGAGACACGTGAGCTAATGATACTCCTCATCGGTTACAAAATACAGGCCAATGATCTATTGTGAGAAAAATGCGCTGGACCGTGACCTATCCGGCTCGGTCAGCGGCATCGTTCGCGTCGGCGCCGTTGGCCGGCCTAGGCTCGCCGGCCATCCAAGCGCTACTCTCTCCTGACATGGAACAGCCGACCCCGGCTTTCGTGGACACCCACCACCATCTGTGGGACTTGGACTCGCTTCCCTACGCCTGGCTGACCGGAGACGGTACCCCCGGGGAGACGGACTACCTGGGTGATTACTCGGCCATCCGCGAGAACTACCTGATCGAGAACCTGTTGGCCGACTACGCACCCCAGAACGTCGTCAAGTCCGTGCATGTACAGGCCGACTTCAGCGGACCGGACCCGACGGTCGAGACCCGATGGCTCCAGGGGATCGCCGATGTCCATGGCTTCCCGCACGGGATCGTGGCCCACACGGACTTCCGGAGTCCCGATGCGGGTAGGGAACTCGACCGTCACTGCGAGAGCCCGAACATGCGGGGGGTCAGGATGATGGGCCACGATGAGATGCTCGACGAGCCGGACTTCCGGCGTGGGGTGGCGGAGCTGGCCAAGCGTGGGCTCTCGTTCGATCTCACCGGCGAGTGGGAGAGGGCCGAAGCCGGGGTGCGGTTGGCCCGATCGTTTCCGGATATCTGGATAGTCGTCACCCACACCGGCCTGCCCTACGATCGCACCGTCGAGTGCTTCCGGCACTGGCGGTCCGGTATGAAGACGTTCGCCCTGGCGCCCAACATGGTCGTGAAGATCTCGGGTCTCGGGATGCGGGACCGGAACTGGACGGTCGACAGCATCCGTCCGTGGATCCTTGAAACTATCGAGATCTTCGGGGTGGGGCGGTGCATGTTCGGCACCAACTGGCCGGTGGACCGGCTGTACAGCGACTTCGACACCCTGCTGGCCGCCTACCGCCGGATCGTCGCCGACTTCTCATACGATGAGCAAGAGCAGCTCTTCTCCAGGAATGCGGAGCGTTACTACCGCATTTGACGGTTCGCAACGCAATCCTGATCCCGGATGTTGGTTACTTGCGGAACACCGACCCGTCGTTGCGCATGCGGACATCCTCCGGATACTTCCATCGCGCATACGGCAGTTCTGTGATCGCCGGGTCCAGGTCGACCCCCAACCCGGGACCTTCCGGCACCACCATGTAGCCGCCCTCACGCGTCAGGGGTGTCTTGAGCATCCCCGTACGCGGCGGCTCTTCTTCCCACGGAAGGAGTTCCAAGGTTCCGCAGTTCGGAATGGAGGCGTACAGCTGCAGAGTGGCTGCGGTGAGAAGGGGAGAGAAGGCGTTGTGGGCGATGACCTCGGCGTGGTAAGACTCGGCCAGCGCGGCGATCTTGCGGCAGTGCGTCAGGCCACCGGCCAGCCCGATGTCGGGCCGGACGACCTGTACCCCGCGGGTCAACAGTTCCCGGAACTCCCAGATCGTGTTCGAGCGCTCACCGGCGCCGATCGGGACCGTCATCTTGTTGATGACATCACCATGCGAGTCGACGCTGTGGGGTGGGATCGGATCCTCAATGTAGTAGAGGCGGAAGGGCTCGAGTTCCCTGGTCAGCGCTACTACTTCTCCGGGGTTCAGGTCCCGGTGTATCTCAAGAATCAGGTCGCGATCCCACCCGATGGCCTCCCGGACAGCAGCCACTCGATCCACCACCACTTGGAGCATCCCACTGTACGTCTCCTGTTTCTCGACCACGTCATCAGGAAGGGCATCGATCTTTACCGCCGTGTAGCCCTGCGCGATGGCATCGCTAGCCACCTCTACGAGCTCGTCTACCGTCGAGTTGGGACCGTCGAACAGCAGCAGGTGCAGCCGTGCCCTGTCACGCTGTTTGCCGCCCATCAACTGGTAGGCGGGTACGCCGAAGTGGCGGCCCGCTATGTCCCAGAGCGCGATGTCGACCGCCGCGATCGCCGCGGTGAGCACACCGTCACGGAAGGGCTTCCAGTGGAAGTGCCTGTCCCAATGCTGCTCGATCCGCAGCGGATCGCTCCCGACCAGCTTGTCCCGAAAGGAGTTGACGATCCGCTCCACGGATTCCGGGAAGCCCCAATGGGCCGCAGGCCCGTAGCCGACGATTCCGCTGTCGGTCTCGATACGGACCACCAACCATTGGTAGAACAGGAGCGGCTCTACGGACTCGATTCTCACGGCTTGTTCCCTATCTCCCTAGTGGTCTATCTGTGAAACAGCGGCGTGATATGCGCCGGCAGCGAAGGGGCGTCGGCGGCAAGCAGGGCACGCCGAGTTGTCGCAGGCAGACCACCACATCACCACTCCAGATGCGCTTCCGACCAGAGGACACGGCCGTTGGTCAACATCCCCGGGGTTGCGACCGCGTAGAGGACCATCCGCGCCAGGTCATCGGGATCCTGGAAGCTACCGGTGGGAGTCTCCGCAAGGTCCCGCCGGACGACCTCGTCGAGGTCATACCCCCACAACTGGCTTCGCCGCCTGTTCACCCATTTCCACATACCGTCGTAGACCATACCGGGATAGACGATCGTGGTGGCGATGGAGCGCCGCTCCAGGGCAGTTGCCAGTGTTCTCGAGAGATAGTTGAGCGCCACCTTGCTGACCCCGTATGCAGTGGAGGTCGGGATCGGCAACTCGGCGCCCTGGGAGCTGATGTTGACGATGATTCCCCTCCTCTGCGTATCAGGATCGACATCCTGCGCAGACATGAGCCGGGCCGCCTGCTGGGCGGCGACCAGTGGACCCTCTAGGTTGACCGCCATAACGTGGCGCCATGTATCCAGTGAGATCTCCAAGATGTCATCCACGTGGGTGATCCCGGCGACGTTGACCAACGCGTCCAGCCGGCCGTAAACCTCCGGCGCCATCCCCACCAACCTGCGCACATCGTCCGGCCGGCTCACGTCGGCGGGGCAGGCAACGGCAACGGAACGACCGCCGAGTTCGACCGCCAACCGATCCAAGTCCGCAACCCTCACATCCCCCAGCACCACCCGGATACCTGCGTCCACGAACGCGCGGGCGATTGCCGCGCCGATCACTCCGGCTGCGCCCGTGATGGCCGCGACCTGGCCTGCCACCGGCGAACCCGCGCCGGGCGAGACCACTCCCACCACCTAGCGCTCGGGTAGGAGCGCGGTAAGACCTCCGTCGACCACGAAGCTGGAGCCGGTGATGTTCGCCGCCCGTGACGAGGACAGGAACAGGACCAGACCGGCTACCTCCTTCGGATACGAGAAGCGACCAGTGGGGTACTGCTCCTCCCAATCGGCCCGCGTCTCGGCAGGCGTACGTCCCGTGTCCGTCGCGGTCAGCACGACCGCCAAGTCGACCAGCGGGGTGTACACCGAGCCGGGACATACCGCGTTCGCCCTGATGTTGTGCCTGGCTAGATCGATTGCCTCGCTCTTCGTGAGAGAGACCATGCCCGCCTTTGACACCGAGTAGGCCATTGCGCCGAGTTGGTTGCCGAAGGCCGACACCGAGGCGATGTTGACTATCGACCCGCCACCGGCGGAGATCATATGGGGTACGGCGTGCTTCGCCATGATGAACGCGGAGGTGAGGTTCGTCGCCAGGCACTTGTTCCACGACTCGAGCGACAGCTGGACCACATCGCCTACATGGTCGACAACGCCGACGGTGTTGACCAGATGATCGATCGAACCCAGCTCACCCGCAACCGCCGAGCAGAACCTCTCGGCTTCGTCGCTGTCCGTGACGTCCAGTACCCGGCTCTTTACGACCGTGCCGCCACTTCGCAACTGCTCGGTTAGCTCATTGAGCTCGGCTCCCCGCGTGTCGCACAACGCGACGCTCGCTCCGGCAGAGGCAAACGACCTGACGATCGCTTCACCTATCCCGCCACACGCCCCGGTGATGATCACGACCTGCCCTGAAAAGTCCTCTCTCATCTCAACCCTCTCCCCGTAACGTCACCGGTCTCCAACCGGGAGTAATCGGTATCGCTCCCCGAAGGCTGGACTCGGAGCCTAGTGGCCGCCTCCAAGAGCAACTTGCCGTGCCGCTATCCATCACCGCAGAGACCCACACATCCCCACCCATGTCCCGGAGTTCGAAGCGTTCACCCATACCGGTTGACCCGTAGCCTGTTAACGTCGCCGCCAGACGACGATCCATGCGATCGCCACCAAGCTCAGGGATATCCTTGCAATCGCATAGACGGGCGGGATGTCTCGGTAGGCGAGGAACTTGGCCTCTTCACCAACGCGCCTCTCAGCGACCCGTAGCCCGGTGTCAAATACCGGACAGCGGAACGCCGGGCGGTCTGGCAAACGGAGCCTGCGTGACTTCACCATCCGCGACCTGGTGGTACTTGTCGGTCCGGCGTCCCTGCTGGTCGTAGGCCTCTATCTCCTGCCCTTCTTCATCAACGCTGTCCTGTCTCTCTTCTCCTGGACGGCGTTCAGGTCGGACCTTGAGTGGATCGGGCTGGAGAACTACCGGCGACTCGACCAGAACGGCCTCCTCTGGCCGACTATCTTCCGCACCTTGCAGTTCACCGTCATCTGCGCGGGGGCAATGGTCGTGGGCTCACTCCTCCTTGCCCTGGGTCTCGAGCGCAACACCAGGAGCAACCGGATCCTACGCACGGTATTCCTGGTACCGCTGGTGCTGTCCCCCCTGGCCGCCGGATTCGTGTTCCGCGCCCTGCTCGGGCTCAAGGGAACGGTGAACACCGTCCTTTCGGCAATGACCGGGAGCGACATACAGATTGCGTGGCTCGGCAGCGGAACCCTCACCCTCGCCGTAGTCGGACTCGCCACGGCATGGCGCTGGTTCCCGATGATCCTGATCGTGTTCCTGGCGGGACTCATCTCGATTCCGGCGGATGCGATCGACGCGGCGAGGATCGACGGCGCCGGGCCCATAGCCCTGGTCCGGTACGTCAAGTTGCCGCTTCTGGCGCCGGCCATGACCTTCGCGGTCGTCGTGTCTCTGATCGTCTCCCTGAACGTCTTCGAGACCATCGTCGTACTGACCGACGGCGGGCCCGGACGGACCACCGAGGTGCTCAACTTCCTCATCATCCAGGAGTTCGGGGAGGGTCGGTTCGCATCCGCCGCGGCACTCAGCACCGTCCTGTACGGCGCGATCTTCCTCATGATCATCGGCGTCGTGGCCCGGCTCCGGCGGAGCGAGGTGACTCTATGACCGCCGCCGGGATCCCGCTGCGCCGGCTTGCGGGTGGCACGAGGGTAGGAGTGCTCACCCTGGTGGCGCTGGTGGTCGTCGGTGCGCCGATCTGGGTCGTGATCGTCAACTCGCTCAAGCCGTACCGGGAGACCGTGTCACCCAGCCTCCGCTTCCCCGAGACCTGGATGGCCGTGGAGAACTACGGCGTGGTCTTCGCGGAGGGAGAACTGGTACGCGGTTTTCTGAACAACGCGATCGTCCTGGCGATCGCACTTCCGCTGATCCTCGTGCTGTCGGCTGCCGCGTCGTGGGCGATGGTGCGGAGTTCGTCCCGCCTGCTCACGCCGCTGCGGTACGCGATGCTGGTCGGCCTCGTCGTCCCGCCGGCGATAGTCGCCACGATCTTCACGCTCAAGCGCCTAGGAATCTACGGAGGACTTCTCGGGCTGGCGCTCTTCTATTCGGCCCTGTTCATCCCGCTCGGCGTCTTCCTGATGATCGGGTTCATCCGCACCATCCCGCGCCACCTGGAGGAGGCGGCACGGATCGACGGAGCCTCCAACCTCGACATTCTCGTCCGCATCATCATCCCGCTACTGCGGCCCGCGCTGATAACCACCACCGTGATCGTGATGGTGGCGGTGTGGAACGACTTCCTGAACCCCTTCATGCTGCTGAACGATCCGGACAACAACACCCTCATCCTGTCACTGTTCAGGTTCGCCACCGGATCGACCGCCGCCGCCTCGTACAAATGGAATCTCGTCTTCGCGGACGTTGTGGTGACGAGCGTGCCGATGATCGCCATCTTCTACTTCGTCCAGAAGTACATGGTCCACGGACTCAGCGGCACCGAACGATGAGGGAGATCCTGACACCGCTCACAACAGATCCATGCATCACTGGTATGCCTACAGACCACATACCCACTAGTCGAGAGGAGGAACAGTGGGACAGAAACCAACTACACGCCTGATCATCCTGGGAGTAGCGCTGGCCCTGGTAGGGCTCGCGTGCGGCGAAGAGGCGGCCGAGGAAGCCACGACGCAAGCCACAGTCGCCGCCACCGAAGCAACCGTGGCCGCCACGGAGGCAACGGACGCACCGACCACGACCGCGGCCCCGGAGACCACGGCTATGGCCGAATCCGAGCCGGCCCTGCCGTTCGAGGGTGTGGAGCTCCAACTCTGGCGTCCCAACTGGGACCAGGCAGGCATCGACGCCATAACCGAGGGATTCCAGGAGCTGACAGGCGCCGTGATCGAGGTCACGATGATCCCGCCGACCGCGTCGGACAACGTCCTGCCGCGATGGGCGGCTGGTGAGCGGCCGGACATTCTCTACCTCGAGGGGTTCTCGAGCGTGATAGCCACGCTCAATCCGGCCGAGAACCTGTTATCGCTGGACGGTATGGACTTCACGGCCAATATCACACCCGCTCTCTCCCCGTTCGGCGTGATCGATGGTGTCCGCTACTGGGCGCCGCTGACCGCACCGACGGTGAACGGGTTGCTGTACAACAAGAAGGTGGTTGCTGACCTGGGGCTCGAGCTTCCGGGCACCCTGGACGAGATGCTCTCCTTCTGCGCGACGGCCCGCGACGCCGGCACCACACCCGTGATCATCGGCGAGGCCTCCACCTTCATGGGATGGGTCGTCCAGCAGGCGATGATCGCCGACTACCTGGTGGCCAATCCCGACCTAGTCGAGCGGCTCCAGAGCGGCCAGGCGAGCTTCACGGATCCCGAGTTCGTAAAGCGACTGCAGGCGCTCCGGGACATGAAGGACGCCGACTGCTTCCAGGAGAACGCGGAGGCGGTCGACTTCTCGACGTCGATGACCAGCTTTATGGAGGACGAAGGCGCCATCTGGGCCTGCGCATCCTTCTGCATCCCGGACCTGCTGGGGGCCTTCGGCCCCGAGGCGGTGGAGGAGAAGGTCGGATTCCTGCCGATCTCCTACGCCGAGACGGCCGTCTGGCTGTACGGAGCGGACCATTGGGGAGTGCTCCTGGCCAAGACCGGTGATGCGGAACGTGAAGCCGCGGCACGTGCATACGTGGACTACATCACGGGCGAGGGCTATCCGCTGTACCTCGAGAAGGCTCGCGAGCCGTCCCGGTACCCCAACCACCCGGTACCGGATCCCGACGCGTTACCGACGCCCGTGAAAACGGGCCAGGCAGCCGCCAGCGAGTATCCCGCAGCAGCAGCGCTCGACCCGAGGCTGCTCTGCTCGTTCGGTGACCTGTTTACCTTCCTGTCGGAACTGTTCGTGGGCCAGAAGACAGCGATAGAAATCGCCGAGGCCATGGACAGCGCCTTCGCCCAGTCCTGTGCCGATCTCGGAGTGCCGGGCTTCTAGCCGGCATCGGATGTGACAGCCATTTAGCAGACAACCCGACGAACTATCCGGCCCCCGCGTTCCGACGGCGCGGGGGCCGGCACGCCCGAGTCGCCAATGCATCCAGCCGGAACATCCCCCTGTCAAAAGAGGGCGAACTATCGTCGCCCCACCAGCTTCGACCGTGGTTCTCACCGGCATCGGTCTGGAGGCTCGACTGGCCGCCAACACCATCGACGTGGTGGTTCGCGAGCTGACCATCAGGGGTGCTGCCGCATCTCGCGGGCAGTTCGGAAGATCCCTGGAGTTGATCGCGAGCGGCCAGGCATCCGTCAGCCCGCTGGTAACGCACCGATTGCCCTGGACGCACGCAAACTCCGCCATGCGGACCGTTCAGAGCGACCGAACCATCGGGAAGGGTCTCCTCGACCATACGAATGAGTGAGCGCCCGTTGACACACTCGCTGGTCCGGTTGACGAGGTCCCTCACCCACGTAAGTATGCAAGGACTGCGCGGTCAGGGTGGGCCTATGACCTCGAACTCGGTATGGCGATGACCGAGACGGATCCGATAGAAGGAGAAGTCGTTACGGTCCATTGTGAAGATTCTTCGGAGATCTAGTTTTTCGGCAATCGCGACGAGGGAGGCATCGGCCAGATCTTGTAGTCCTGTGCCCCCCGGCCGATCAGTACATCAGGAAGCCGCCGCTCACGTTTAGGGTTGCGCCGCTCACGTAGGAGGCGTGATCGCTGGCCAGGAACACCACCACACCCCCGAGTTCCGATGGATCGGCGACCCGCTTCAGCGGGGTCGCTTCCTTGAGAGCTTCGAACACCTCGGGCGCCAGGTCGTCCATGAGCATGGGGGTATCGACCAGGCCGGGGGCGATGGCGTTGACCCGGATCTGGTGGGGACCGTAGGTACGCGCCAGGCCTCTGGTCATCGAGACGATCCCTCCCTTGGATGCGCAGTAGACGACCGAACCGCCGAAGCCGCCGGTCCACCACCCTTGGGACGAGAACAGGGTGATGCTCCCGCCCTCGCCTGCTTCGATCATCGCGTCTGCGGCGGCCCGGCAGAGGAAGAAGCTGGCCTTGAGGTTGGTGTCCAACTGGAAGTCCCAGTCGGCTTCGGTCACGTCGTCAACAGAGTCCTGGCGGGCCAGGACCGCCGCCAGGTGGGCCAGCGCCTTGAGGCCGCCCAACTCGTCGTAGGCCCGGGCGATCAAGGCGCGGTGGGCATCGAGGTCCCTCAGGTCCTGGCCCACCGCGATGTGCCCATCGCCTTGCATCCCCGCCACCACCTCGTCAGCGGCCGCCTGGTGGAGGTCGACCGCCATCACACGCGCCCCGGCGGTAGCGAAGGCCTCGGCCGTGGCCCGACCGATCCCTCCGGCGGCTCCGGTGACTATCACCCCTTGCCCTTCGAGTCCGGAAGCCACGCTCCAAGCCATGCTCTCTCCTCCGTACTCAGCCCAGCACCCGTTCGGTGCGGTAGCGATCCACGACCCTCTCATCGACTGCGATGCCGAGCCCCGGGCCCGACGGCGGGTATACCCATCCGTTCTCGTGGTCGAACGGCTCGGCCACCAGATCGTGCTGCATCGGGTTCTCGAGCGGTTTGAACTCGAACAGCTTGCAGGCGCTGCTGCTGAAGCTCACCGCCAGGCTGGCGGCGGTGACGATGGACGACGACCAGGCATGGGCGTTGGCTTGCCGCCGGTGTTGTTCGACCCGGTCGGCCATCTTCTTGAACCCGGTTATGCCTTCCGCCCGGCCCGGATCGCACCCGACCACGTCAACCGTCCCGGTTGCCAGCACCCGCTCGAAGCCCCGTAGCGTCCACTCCTTCTCGCCGTAGGCGATCAGGGTCTTGGTCTTGGAACGGAGGTTGGCATAGCCCTCGGGGTCCCAGTCACCCAGGGGTTCCTCGATCCAGTCGATGTCGTACTCGTCGAAGGCCTGGGTCCGCTTGATGGCGGTCATCACGTCCCATTTGATGACCCATCCCAGGTCGATCATGAGGCTCCTGTCCGGCCCGATGGCCTCTCTCATCTGGCGCACGTACTCGACGTCCCGGTCATGCTCAAATCCCAGATGGGCGTTGCCCCGCTTGCCGAAGCCCACCTTCACCCCCTGCAGACCGGTGGACAGCCACTCGACAGCCTCCTCGGCCATCTCGGGGATCGACTCGTAGTGGGCGTGGGACGACGCGATGCCGGGCAATCGTTCGTGGACGGGGCCGCCGAGCAGGTCGAGAACGCTCGCCCCGAGGGCCTTGCCCTTCAGGTCCCAGAGGGCGATGTCGAGCGCCGCGATCGCGAAGCTGGCAATACCCCCCTCGTAGCCGTACCACCAGGCCCGGTCCTTCAGGGAGCGGAAGATCACGTCGTTGTGAACCGGGTTCTTGCCGATCACCAGGTCCGCCATGCCGTCGATGATCGACGCCGTGGCGAAGCTCGACTCGGGCCACATGGTGACCGACTCGCCCCATCCCACCGTCCCGTCGTCGGTGGTCAGTTTCACCAGGCAGAGATGGCGGATGGCGTTGAAGTCGTTCGGTTCGGGGTAGCTGACCGGGATGGCTTCGACTCTTGCAACCTTCATGGGTCTCCTGCGGATTCGCCTGCTCGTAGTCGTGCGATGCTACCGGCCGGCCCCCACCGGCTTGAGCAGCTCCAGCGTGATGCCGTCAGGATCCCGCAGGTAGCAGGCCTTCACCCCGGTGTTGGGACCGGCGGTCACCTCCACCGGGCCCGGGCTGATCGGGGTGGCGCCGCTCCGGATGGCCCGATCCCACATCTCCTCGATGTCGTCCACCTCGATGCATATGTGGACGTTGCCGGGATTGGCGGTCTCCGGAGGGTTGGGGTTCTTGCCATCGACCTGGTAGTCGAGGATCTCGAGCACGGCGCCGCCGGGGAGGTCGATGATGGCGATGTCGATACTGACACCGGGATAGCCGGTCACCCGGCCGAGGTAGGGGGCGCCGAGGACTTGGCGCCAACGCTCCTCGATGCCCAGGAAGGAGCGCCAGAACTCCACTGACCGGCCCACGTCTTGAACGGTTATGCCGATGTGGTGTATCCGCCGCAGGTTCTCGATCACCATGTGACGTAGCCTCCTCCGTAGTTCACCGACTGGCCGGTCATGTATCCGGGTTTCTCGCCGAGCAGGAACCATATCAGCCCGGCAAGTTCCTCCGGCGAGGCCGTTCTTCCCAGCGGCACGGAGGCGTTGCGGGCAACGGTCAGCTCCTCGACGGTCATGCCCCGGAGAGGCGCCACCTGCTCGAGAACCCTGTCCTGCATCGGGGTGTCGATGATGGCGGGGCACACCGCGTTGACCCGGACCGGGATCTTGGCGAGCCCGTAGGCGAAGGAGCGGGTGATCGACAGGATGGTGGTCTTCGAGGCCGCGTAGATGGCGGCTTCGACCGTGTTGGACAGCTTGGCGGAGCTCGAGGACAGGTTGACTATGGCGCTCCCCGGGGGCATGGTCGGTCCGATTCCCTGGCACAGGAAGAAGATGGCCTCGGCGTTGATGGTGAAGATGTCGCGCCAGTCGTCGATCGTGAACTCGGACAGGGCCTTGAGGCGGATGATCCCCGCCGCGTTGACCAAGTAGTCGATACCTTGGCCCGCGGCGATGACTCTCGCCCGATCCTCGAGGTCGGCTAGGTCGGCTACCATCGGCTCGGCGCCGGCGGCATTGATCTGCTCGAGGCCCGACTCGTTGATGTCTACGGCGATGACCGAGCACCCTTCGTCAAGTAGGCGCCGGGCGACGGCCTCCCCGATCCCGCTGGCCGCACCGGTGACCATCGCCCTCGGTCGTGACACCATTCTTCCTTCCTCCTGTTGCTGTTACATGCGCGGTGGGAGACAGCAGCCGACCCGCCGAGCCGCTTCTAGGATACGCCCGTGGCCGATCCGTCTCGCGACCCCACCGCCTACGAGTTCGTGCGCCCTGCCCGGATGCGGCAGGTGCTGGAGGAGACCCCCATCGCCTTCCTCCCGATCGGGTGCGTCGAGTATCACGGACCGCACCTCCCGCTGGGCGTGGACATGCTGACCGCCGACAACATCTGCCACAGGGCGGCCGCTGTCACCGGCGGCGTGGTCCTCCCTCCCCTCTGGCTGGCGGCGGGCGTCCTGCCCCTGCCGCACGGAATAGTGGTCGATGTCGACGTGCTCCGGTCGGTGGTCCGGCCCATCCTGCGCCAGTTGGCCCATGGCGGCTTCAAGGTGATCGTGGTCTTCTCGGGGCACGGGGCCCTCGACCATCTCCACGTGCTCCGGGAGGAGACCGACCGGCTGATGGACGAGTTCCCGGACGTGAACGCCCTCACCACGGTGTGGAACGAGCTCAACGCCGGCATGGAGGGCGATATCCACGACCACGGCGCCAAGGTGGAGACCTCGTACCTGATGGAATTCCATCCCCACACCGTCGACCTTGCCACCCTCGAGGACGATCCGGAGGCCGAACATGTCGGTGTCTACGCCGCCAACCCCCGCTTCACCGCCAGCCGGGAGTGGGGCAGGATCATGGCGGACCACGCGGTCGGGCGTCTTGCCCGGATCATCGAGGGGTTCTCGGCGGGCGAGCGAGCCGACAGCTGGATAATGCTACGGCAACTCGTGGAGCGGCTGCAGGCGGGTGATCTGGTGGTCGTGGAGGACTCGGGCCGGGTCCGTAACGGATCGGTCAGCTTCGAGCTGCGCAACCCGAACCCGCAGTCCAAGTACATCACGGCGATCGACTCGCTGACGATCGACGGACAGCGGGTCGATCTGACCGGCGCGACCCTGGCCAATCCATCGATCGGCGAGGGCCACACCAATACCCATGTCGACCGGCTCGGTCCGCTCACCGGCTTCTACATACGCCGGGACCAGAGGATGGTCATCACCCTCCCGCATGCCCGCGCCGGATCAGGGGACCACGAGGTGGAGGCCCGTTTCGTTCTCGCCGACGTCCTGAAGATCGGCGCTCGAGGCTCCCTCAGAGCGTGATGTGACCCATTCCGGGACCGGATCCTGGTGGCGGCCCTACAGAAGGCTCGGCGACGCCACCGTCTTCCATGTCGACCTGAGGCCCCATGCCGATCACGAGGCGGAAGCGCTCGCCTGGCTGGACGAGGCGGAGCGGATCAGGCTGCAGCAGTTCCGGATCCCCGGCCCCGCGCGGAGGTTTGCCCTGTGCCGGGCGGCACTGCGAGAAGTGCTGGCGAACCGGCTGGCGTGCCGTAGCGAACGGATAACGTTCGGCGCCGGCGATCACAGGAAGCCCTTCGCCGTGGTCGATGACGTCCCGGCTGCGATCAGCTTCAATATCAGCCACAGCGGTGATCACGGGTTGATAGCGGTCAGACCCCGGGGACGTCTAGGGGTAGACGTCGAGCAGCGCCAACCCCGGCGGCACATGGACCTGCTGATCGAGACGGTCTTCACCGAGACGGAACAGGAGGCCTTCACGACTGCGGAGGGTCGAGATCGAACGAATCTGTTCCTCGACTTCTGGACCATGAAGGAGGCGCTCATCAAGGCTCTCGGCACCGGTCTGTACACCGACCCCGCCACGTTCGAGATTCCACCGGCGATGCAACGCGGGATGAAGCGAGGCACCTTCCGGTTTCCAGACCTCCCGACGGTGACCTGGCAACTGGACAACATCGGGAACGAGACGTACGCGGCTGCTGTTGCTCGCGAAGAGACACCGGAGCCTGCGCCGACCAGCGGCTAGTGGTCTGTCTGTGTAATGGCGGTGTGGTATGGCGAGGCAGCGGTGTTCCTCGCAAGGCCCGCTGACGAAGGCGTACCCGCAGGGTACGTTGAGGAAGCGGAACGCAGCGACGGGACGCCGATGGCCGCCAGAGCACCCGGTTGTTTCGCAGACAGACCACTAGGGCTCGACTCGGACAGTGACGATCTCCGCGCCGTAGTACTTCCGGTGACGTATGGAGGAGGCGTAGTGCCGTAGCAGGCGGAATGAAACCTCCCGCTCATCCGGGAGATCGCTCCGTTCGTCGAGATAGGAGAGCCGGTCCTCCAGGTTGTCCTCCACATATACCGTGATGTAGTCCAACTCGACAGCCCCGCGATCGGGAACGCGCCACTATGACCAGGCGGGGTGGAGCATCATCGGCCGGTTGCGGGTCCACGGGTTGTAACAGGCTCGACAGCGTCTCCTCGCCGGCAGCCCGCAGCAGATCGGTCGACGCCGCGTTCCACCCCATCCCGGTGGCCAATTCGGTGAGGTAGTCATCTATCTCGGGCAGGGCGGACATGTCCATCCGGACCTCGAGCCGAGCCCGGCGGCGACCGGTGGCTTCGATGAACAGGGTGAGAATGAGGGCGATCAGCGCTCCCAACATCATCCCGGAGTCCAGCGAGGCGCCCCAAGTCCCACCCAGCAGGTCACTGAACACACCCCGACCGTCCATGCCGACTCCGATCGAGAACGCCAGCGCTACCACGAGGGCTTTCCGGTGATCGAGACCGTCGCGGAGCACCGTCCTCATGCCCTCCACGAACAGCATTCCCATCAAGACGAGCAGGTAGGCCCCCATGACGGGTCTGGGAATGGTCAGCAGGAAGGCCACCAGCTTGGGCAGGAACGCCAGTGCCACCAGGAATGCCCCCATCAGATACCCGACCCGGCGGGAGGCCACTCCGGTGAAACCGGCAAGGGCCGCGCTCATTGACGAGACTCCGGTCATAGGGGGGATACCGGCGGCCGCTGACAGCAACGAGCCCGCCCCGTTGGCGTTCATCAGTCCCTGGACCATCCGGAAGTCACTGGTCCCGGGTTGCCGTCGCGACACCTGCTGGATGACCAAGCCGTCACCGATGTTCTTGATACCGACCATCAGGCTGATGATCACGAAGACCGGTACGAGCGCCCAGAACTCCTCACCGGGTGTCAGATCGAGTCCGGGCAGATGGATCCGGGGGATACCCAGCCAGGGCGCGTCGAGAACGGGCCCGATGTCGTAGCTCCCCATCAGCGCCCCCGCCACGCAACCGACCACTATCCCGATGAGCGAGGTCCAGAGCCGCCAGATACCCACACCGCGCAGGACCAGCCCGGCGGTCACCGCCAGCGTCACGGCGGCGATAACCACCCCGGCCCCGGCCGGCGCGCCGGGCGGGACTTCATCCATCCTGTCGAACGCGACCGGAAGGACGGTGGCCGCGATCAGCATCAGCACCGTACCGGTTACCACCGGCGTGATCAGGACCCGCAGCAAGGAGAGCCATCTTGCCAGCGCGAACTGGATCAAGGCTGATATGACGAACAGGCCGGCCAGCAATTCCGGACCGCCGCTGGACAGCGCCAGGAGGGAGACCGCTATGTAGCTCGGTGAGACGACCGCTATGACGAGATGTCCGGCGCCCAACCGTCCTATCCGGCCCGCCTGGAGAGCCGTAGTCATACCGCCCACCACCAAGGCCGCGAACACCGCCCATTCCACGTAGCTTCCGGGCTGGCCGGATGCCTGGGCGATGACCGCCACGATGACCACCGTCGTGGGCAGGATGAGCATGACACCCTGGATCGCAACACCGGCCGTTAACGGAAGCGGGCTCCAGTCATCGGGCTCGTACCGGATGTTCTCGTTGACTCGCACCCTTCCGTACCCCATCCGCCATGTCGCCGCCGCGGACCACCGCTCGGGATCGTACGCGGACGACGTTAGCCCCCTCGCCCTTAATGCCGGATAGCCGGTGGACCGATTCCAGCCTCAAGGTCCGATCCGGTGCCTTGACCAGCGATGGTCCACCGGTTATCGGGAAGGGGTACCTTGCCCGTCCGTCCGCCGGCGAGCGCAACAGCGGTATCCGTATCCGCAGCCGGGCATGTTCGTCGTTGGCGAGAGACGGTCGTGTCGATACCAAGGACAGGTTGTGGAATCGGCGACACCTTCCATCCGTCGGTAGAAGAGCGCCTTCATCCAGGCGTCTACTCTCCGCCTGGTGAACTCATCCACTTGGCCGGGTTGATGGTCGGTCCTGATCCGAACACGGAGCACCGTCAAACGGTTCGTGCGTTCCCCGGACGGTGGATGATTCCGGGGCTAGTGGTCGGGCACTCGGTCTTCCACTGGATCACGCAAAGCTTCGTGGTGGTGCTTCCCGAGATCCAGCAGGCCTTCAGCCTCAGCAGCCTCGCCGTGGGCGGCGTCCTTTCCGCTCGGGAACTGGCCAGCGGCCTGGTGAAGATACCGGCAGGGGTGGCGTCCGATGCCCTGGCAAGATACTGGCGCTGGCTACTCGTCGCATGCCTGGTAGCGGGCGGGTCGGGAGCTCTCGTCATCGGAGTCTCGACCAGCTACGCCCTGGTCGTGGCCGGAATGATCACCGTGACCGTGGCCCACTCCGTATGGCACCTGCCCGCGTCCGCATCGTTGTCGCACCACTTCCGGCTCCGGCGGGGGATGGCGTTGTCATTCCACGGCATCGGGGGCGGTGTGGGGGACGCCCTTGGTCCTATCGCCACCGGAGCCCTCCTGCTCATTATGACCTGGCGGGAGTTGCTGACCACCTACTCCTTGGCGGCCTTCGCTCTGGGGGCGATCGCCATCTGGGCCTTGAGCCACATCGGGCGCGCACCCACCGCGCCCGGGCCGGCGGTCGGGCAGCGGATGGAACTCACCAGCCGGTTGGTGAAAAACCCCGTCCTCTGGCGGCTGGCCCTCGTCTACGGCCTGCGGGCCATGGCGGTGGTCGCCCTCGTCACCATCCTGCCTCTCTATCTCGACAACGAACTGGCGCTGAGCCCGGCGTCCCGGGGGTTCCACATCGGACTGCTCATCGTCATAGGGCTCTTGACCAAACCGGTGGCCGGTTTCCTGTCTGACCGGTTGGGACGCAAGCAGGTGATGGTTCCGGGACTGGTCTGGTCCGCCGCGATGGCACTCTCCCTGACCGTATTCGACACAGGAGTACCCTTCACCGCCGCTGTCGCCCTGCTTGGACTGTTCCTATATCCCGACCAGCCTGTGCTGACCGCTTCGGTCTTCGATCTCGTGGGACCGGGCGTGGGTAGCACCGCCCTGGGCCTTGTCTCCTTCTCGGGTGGTCTGATGGCTGCGGTCTCCCCGCTCATCGCCGGCGCGCTCTACCAGGCACGGGGATTCGGCACGGTAGCCACCTACGTCGCAATCCTCTTCGCGGCATCGGCGCTCGCGTTTGGGACGATCCCGGTCGCCGAACCCACCGGTTGAACTGTTTCGCTGCGCACCACCAAAGCCCGACACTGCGACAGCGCGCCAGCCTGCGCCTATCGACTCCCGCTTCCTCCAGATCGGGTCAAGAACTGATCTCGGCCCCCGAGCCGAGACTTACAAAGACCGATTCGCAGCGCACAACGCCGAGGCAAGGCTAGAAAGTATCAGGTCATGACCCAGCCGCCGTTGACGTCGATGGTGGCGCCGTTGACGTAGGCGGCTTGGTCCGAGGCTAGGAAGGCCACCACCGTGGCCACCTCGGCAGGCCGGGCGAACCGGCGCAGTGGGATGTCGGCGGTGATCCTGGCTTCGATGGAAGGGTCACGCTCGAAGATGCCGGCTGCCATCGGGGTGAGGATCGCCCCCGGCGTGATGGCGTTGGCCGTGACACCCCTGGGTCCGAGGTTACGAGCGAAGTTCTTCGTGAAGGCAACGAGGCCGGCCTTGGCAGCCGAGTAGACCGCCGAGTCCGCCAGACCGCCCGTGCGGGCGCCGATGCTCGAGATGTTGACGATCCGGCCCCATCCCCGGGCCGCCATCAGCGGGCCCAGTTCGCGACCCAGCAGGAACGGCGCTCGCAGGTTCACGGCCATCACGTGCTCGTAATCGCCCATGTCGAACGTCTCCAGCGGTTCCTGGACGAGGACCGCCGCGTTGTTGACCAGGACATCGACCTCGCCGGCCTCGGAGACCACCCGCAGGCACTCGTCGATGCGGCTCAGGTCAGCCACGATCACGTCGGTGGGTGCGGCATCCGAGTGAGGATTGATGTCGACCCCCACCACCCGGAGGCCGGAGGCGGCCAGCTCCCCGGCGATGGCCCGCCCGATCCCCTGGGCGGTTCCGGTGACCAGCGCCGTGCGGGACGTCACCGGCCGGCCACCCGGGCCACCTCGCCGGTCCGGGCGCTGCGGTAGGCCGCCTCGGTGACCTCGACAGCCCGCGCTCCCACATGGCCCGGCGAGCAGTTCGGCACATCCCTGCCGAGGGCCAGGTCGATCAGCGTGTGCACGGGCCCGTCGCAGTCATAGGCCCCGGCCTGGTCATCCAGATCGAGCCGGACCGCCTCACCGCTACCCCGGTACCAGTACACCAGCTCGCGGCCCACGTCCACTGACAGCATCGCCTCCGACCCGATGATCCGGACCGACAGTACGTGCTTGTTGCCGCCGTAGCCCAGGTGGCAGGAGCTTCCCGAGACGGTGGCGAGCCCCCCGTTCAAGAAACGGACGCTGATGGCGTCGTGCAGTTCCACCGGCGCCTGGAGGGGCGCCGACATGAAGGCGAACGCTTCGGAGGCGCGCACGTCCTCAGCCAGCCAGAACGCCAGCCCGAGAGCGTGCGAGAGCTGGGCCTGCGCGTAGCCGCCGCCCGACACGGCGGGGTCCATGTAGGTCTCCGGCCGGGCGGTCGCCACCGACGACCCGGCCTCGTACGGTGCGCCGACGGCCAGCAGATCCCGGGCCGCCGAGGACATATCGATCATGATGTGCTCCACGTCGCCGAAGCCGTCCCCATCCTCGACCAGTTCCTTCGCCCGGCGGACCATAGGCCGGTAGTTCCAGCCCAGGGCCAGCAGCAGATGCCTGTCCAGACGTTCGGCCGTCTCCACCAGATCCCACGCCTCCACCGGGTCGAGCGTGAACGGCTTCTCGACCAGGACGTGGGCGCCGGCGAGCATAGCCGCCATGGCGTGCTCGTAGTGGAACCGGTTGGGGCTTGAGACGATGCAGATGTCGAGTTGCTGATCGAGCAACTCGCGGTAGTCGGTGGCGGCCACCCGAAATCCGAACTCGCTCGCCACCCAGTCGAGCAACTCGCGGTCGGGACGGGCCACCCCTACGAGTTCGACCTCATCCGATCGTTGCGCGAGGTTGGGGATGTGCGAGGCGACAGCCCAGGAGCCCGCCCCGATCACACCCGCCCTGAGCTTCGCCATGTCCCGCGTCAGTCGCCGTTCATGGGGAACACCCGCCGGGGGTTCTCCACCAAGAGCGTCTGCAGGACCTCCTCGCCGGTGCCCCGCCGCCTCATCCAAGGGACGATGTTCTCGAGGATGTGGTCGTAGCCATGCCCGCCGTAGCGATGGAGCCGGTGCTTGGTGCATATGTCCATGGAGATCAGGAGCCTCTCCGCGTATCCGTGCCCGACCAGCAGGTCCAGCCGGTCGAGCCGCTGGGCGTCGCTGATGAAGGAAAGTCCGGCTGGCCGGCTGGGAACGAGACCGGCCGGCGTCCTCTCCGCCACGGTGGGGTACATGGAGGTCTCCACGCCGAACAGGTCGTACTCCAGGTAGCAGCCGCTCTCCGCGAACCGGAGCACCGCGTCGGCCTCCAGGATGGTGCGGTCCATGTGGGCCATGATGATCTTGTCCGTCGCCATCCCGACCTCGGTGAGGACGGACACGACCTCGGCAGGGGCGTCGGGATGGCGGCCCGGATGGACCATCACGGCCGCCCCGGTCTCGATGGAGGCCAGCGCGGCGCCACGGAGGACCTTCCGCTCGTCGTCGCGCAGCGGCCAGAAGCAACCGATCTCGCCGATGAAACCGGCCCGCACCCCGGTGTAATCGATACCCTCCGTGAGTTCCCCGATCATCTCGGCCGCCAGGTCCTCCGCCGAGCGGTTACCCATGTCCGGGGGATGGGTCTCGGCGACGTAGAAGCCGGTGCCGGCCACGATCCGCACCCCGCTCCCCCGCGAGATCCGCACCAGGGCGCGCGGGTCGCGGGCGATGTAGCGGGTGGTGGGATCGATCAGCGTGTCACCCCCGGCCCGGTAGTACCAGGCGGCCTCCTCCCGGGCGGTTTCCTCGTCGTAGAGCTCCAGGTTGTCCACGCTGGAAGTCCAGTACTGGCGCACCCACTCGATGTTCCGTTCCGACACCGGCTCGCGGGCCCGATGGCGCTCCGAAGCCTCCAACGGTTCCACGAAGGAGGGATTGAGCAGCAACAGGTGCTCGTGCGGCATCGTCACCCCGAGCTCTTCCGGAGCGATGGGCCCGGTGACGGTCTGGACAATGGCGGTCACTCGGAGACCTCCATGCGGTTCTTGATTGCGGCTTGATGCCGATGGCCGCCTGATCGTAACGAATGGCTCCGTAGGGACCGTGCCGCCACTCGACCCATGCGGCTTGCCGGACGTGGAAGGCCGATCACCTTTCCAGACCGGCCTCGGTTTCGAGATAGCGGCAGAGGACGGCGGCGTCGAAGTCCCCCAGGCCGGCCGCGCTGGTCCGGCGGTAGACCTCAAGCGCGGTGTCGAGCAGCGGCGTGGGGGCACCTGCCCTTCTCGCGAAGTCCTTGATGATCTCGGCGTCCTTGACGAGGAGGTCGAGGCGACCCGCCGCCGGGTAGTCATCGGTCACCATCATCGGACCCCTGATCTCGAACATCTTCGAGGAGCCGGTACTGTCCTCGGCCAGCCGTTGCACGGTCGCCGGGTCCATGCCGGCTGCCATGCCCAGGACATGCGCCTCCGCCGCAACGAGGGTATGCACCGCCACCAGCAGGTTGGAGATGTACTTCATCCTCGACCCGTTCCCGAACTCCCCCAGGTAGTGGCTCGACTGGCCGATGGCCCGCAACACCGCGCCGGCCCGATCGAAGCCCTCGCGACTCCCGGATGCGAACACCACGAGGGCGCCATCGGTCGCCTGGAGCCCGGTTCCCGAGACCGGGGCATCCATCAACTCGACCCCGGATGCTGCCAGGACATCCCTGGCCGCCGTCTTGGCTGCGAGGGGGAACGTCCCGGTCTCCAGGCAGAGCAGTCCCTCCCGGGCTTGGGCTGCCACCTGGACGGCAACGTCGGCAAGCGCCGACGGGGTGGGCAACGAGAAGATCACGATCTCGGAGATGGCCCCCACGGCTCCCGCCGAGTCCTCGATCCGGACTCCCGCCTCGGCCGCGGAGGATCGTCGCCGGGGGTCGATGTCGAAACCTGCGACCGTGTGACCGGCGGCAACCAGGTTGGCCGCCATGCCTGAGCCCATGGCCCCGAGCCCGATCACTCCGACCACCCCGGTCATCTGTTGCTCCTTCGAGTGGAAGGGCCGCCCGGTCTGCTAGCGCGGGTCAAGGAAGATCATCCCACTGCTCCCGGGTGTACTCCCGGCCCGGATAGGCCACCCGGTCGAACGGCCACTCGTCATCAACCCAACAACGAACCGTCTCGTAGAGTTCCGCATCGAGTCCGGTGTCCGCCTCGCTCGCTCTAACCCACATCGACACCTCCGCGTCAATCCCCTCTTTGGATGGTGGGTCGATGTAGAGACAACCGAGTTGCACGCTCTCGTCGAGGCTCATTACCGCAAAGGCGAAGGATCTACGGAGTTGGCCCTCCTTCTGGTGCCAGGCCAGATCGATCATGTCCTGGATCAGCGTCAGGTCATGGCTCGGCCAACCGGGAGAGCTGAATAGGCAACCCCTGAGGTAATCGACGCTGGTCATCACCGCGTCATAGTCCTTGAAGGTGTCATGGATCGTTATCGGCCGGATCCTGAAGCTCTCGGTCTCGACTCCGTATGGGACCTCCATGTCACGCGGGATGAGCCTCGCCACGTCACCTCCCGAGAGCGGTTTCCATTGCCGCGGGGCACGACCCCGAGAACGGGCCCTTCACAGGCTGGTCACTCCTGTAGCGAGGATAGTGTCGGCTCGGACCCCTCGTCTTCGAGTTGCCGATGAACCACCGCAGCGAGCGGCACCGATTATCCGGCGGCCGCAGCCTCTACGGTGTCCTCGGCGGCCTGGCGGATGAGTTGGGCCCGATCCACCTCGCTCGCCCGGTGGCGGGCAACGACGCGGCCCCGTGACATGACCACGATGGTGTCGGAGATGCGGATGACCTCCTCGATGTCCGACGTGACGATGAGCACCGCGATGCCCTCGTCAGCGAACCTCCGCAGCACGTGATATATCTGCGCTCGGGCGCCCACGTCCACCCCGCGCGTCGGCTCGGCCAGCACCAGCAATCTCGACTCGCGCTCCAGCCAGCGCCCCAGGACCACCTTCTGCTGGTTTCCCCCAGACAGGGTGTCGACGATCTGGGTGGCGCCTCCCTTGCCTCGGATGTCCAGGGTCTCGTACCACCTCTCGAACACCTTGGCGGTGGCCATCGGGGGCAGCAGACCGGCCTTCGTCATCCACGGCCAGGACGCCACGCTCAGGTTCTCGGCGACGTTCAGGACGGTGAGCAACCCGTCGGTCTTGCGGTCGATCGGGACGAACCCGATCCCGAAGCGGGCGATGGCATCCTTGGGCGACCTGGGCTGCCCGCTCTCCTCGCCCACGCGCATGGACCCGGCAACCATCTCCCGGAGGCCGAAGACGGCCTCGGCCAGCTCCAACGCTCCGCAGCCGATCCTCCCGAAGAGGGAGAGGATCTCACCCTCCCGTACCTCCAGGTCAACGTCCTTGAAGACCCCTTCCGACGAGGCCCCTTCGATGGTCAGGACAGGTTCACCGATCTCGTGGCCCTCCCCGCGCAGGGAGGCGACCTCCTCCTCGAGTTCGTGCCCGACCATGGCCTCGACCATCTCCTTGCGACCGAACTCGCTGACCGGTCCCTCTGCAACCGCGTCTCCGTCCCGGAAGACCAGGACGTTGTCGGCGATCCGCTCCACCTCGTCGAGCCGGTGTGTTATGTAGATGATGGCCACGCCTCGGGCCTTCAGACGTTCGATGAAGGCGAAGAGGGCGTCCGTCTCCTCGAGGGTCAGCGCCGAGGTCGGCTCGTCCAGGATCAGGAGGCGGGCGCTTCCAGCCAGGGCGCGGGCGATCTCCAGCACCTGGCGCTCGGCCACGCCGAGGTTGCCCACCAGGGCCCGGATGGGTAGCTCGATGCCGAGCTTGTCGAGGATCTCCCTCGCGTCACGACGTACCCGGGACCAGTCGACCAGGCCGAAACGGTTGCGCGGCAGCCGTCCCAGGGACAGGTTCTCGGCCACCGTGAGATCGGGCGCATCCGAGAACTCCTGGTAGATGACCCGGAGCCCGTAGGCGCCGGCGTCGCGCGGGCTGCGGATGTCCGCCTCCTCGCCGTCGATGACTATCACGCCGGCATCCCGCTTGTAGTCGCCGGCCAGGATCTTGATGGCGGTCGACTTACCGGCACCGTTCTCCCCCAGGAGAGCGAGAACCTCGCCGCCCTCCACAGTGATGTCCACGCCGTGGAGAACCTCGACCCCGCCGAAGCTCTTGCGGAGTCCGGTGGCCCGGAGTTCGAGCCTCTGGTTCAGCGCTCCGTTCTCGGTCGTCATGATCCGCTCAGCCGCAACCTCACCTGGTCGAGCCCGACGGCCGCCACCAGAACGACACCGGTCGCAACGTCCTGCCAGAACGACGAGATGCTCAGCAGGGTGAGTCCGTTCTGCATGATGCCCAGGATGAAGACACCGAGGACCGTGCCCGGTATGGTGCCCCGCCCGCCGGAGAGGCTGGCGCCGCCCAGGATGATGGCGGCCACCACTTCGAGCTCCACACCCGTGGCCGCGTTCCCTGAAGCGGCGTCCAGCTGTGACGCCAGGATCAGCCCGGCCAGGCCGGCCAGGAGACCGCTGACGATGAACATGACGAAGATGGTCGGCTTCTGGCGGATTCCGGACAGCCGGGCCGCCGTCGGGTTGCTACCGATCGCGTACACGGATCGGCCGAAGCGCGTGTAGCGGACCACGAACCACGCCAGCACGGTGATCAGGACGAACATGACGATCTGGGCCGGTACGCCGAGGATGTCGTTGGTGATGAAATCGACCTTGCCGTTCATCCTGATCGTCTGGCCGTTGGAGAAAAGGCGCGCCAGTCCCCTGTATCCCAGCCAGGTACCAAGGGTGACGACGATCGAAGCGATACCCGCGTAGGCGGAGAGCACTCCGTTGAATATCCCGGCCAGAAGACCCACGGCGAGGGCGGCCAGGATGGCCGCCGCGGCGCTGTTCTCCTCGGCCACGACGCCTGCAATGCAGCCGCACAGCGCGGCCCCTGACGCCACCGACAGGTCGAAGTTGCCCGATATGAGAAGCAGCGTGCCCGGTGCGGCGAGGATGCCCAGGACGGAGACCGAGAGCAGCACGTTGCGCATGTTGCGAGTGGTGAGGAAGAACTCGCTGCCCTGCCAGAAGATGAACCCGAGGATCACCAGGACCACGATGAGAACGACTTCGGGTGGCATCGCCACGAATATGCGAGCGATTCGGGCCCGCCCGCTGATGCCTGCTACTGGCGCGGCATCCGGCGAGCCGGCCCCACCATCTTCGACCGGAGTTTCGTCCATAGCTTGCTCTCGCTCCTAACGGAAAGCGGGGGCGGCGACAAGACTTGCTTGCGCCGCCCCCCGTTTGCCTACTGTCGACCTCAGCCCGGGTAGAACTGGTCGATGTTGTCCGCGCTCACAAAGATGTGGTTCACGAACAGCGGATCCGGTACCGGGTCACCGGCGATCATGGCCAGGATGGCCGGGATCACATAGTTCCCGTAAGTCTCGGGGAAGTAACCCGTCGACCCGATGTACTGCGGGTTGGACCTGATCTCCTGATGGATCGTCGCGTCAGCACCCTGGCTGGCGTACACGACCATGTCCTCGATACCCAACTCACGGGCCGCCGCCAGAGCCGCCAAACCCATGTCGTCGTTCAAGGACACCACCGCGATCCGCTTACCCGGATTAGCCGTGAACGTGTCCAACACCTTCGGGAACGCACCATCGGTGGTACCACCACCATCAATACGGGTAACGATCCCCGTCGCGTCCGGCGACCAGTTCTCGAAGTCGCCGTAGTCAAGACCCGTACACACCTGGGAGATACCCCGGACCATGCCGTTGGCCCGATCGATGTTCACCTGGCCGACAACGAAGGTCTCCATCGTCACGACCAAATCGATCCCGCAGCCCCAGTTCTCCTGGGCCCACTGACCCAGCGCCTGGCCGGCCAACTCACCCGCGTAACCGTTATCCGCCCCGAAGAACAGAGCACAAGACGGATGGGCGATATCGATAGCGATCACCGGGAGATTCGGGTCGTTCGCCCGCAACTCGTCACAGAGCGCACCCTCGATCGACGCATCGATCTGGAACTGGATCACACCATCCACCTCAGCCAACGTGAACGTCCGAGCGTTCTCGAGAGCCGTCTCACCGTCCAGGTTGTTATCCGCGTACAACACCTCGACATTGCACGCCTCAGCAACCTCCATCAGATTGTCCAACACCTGAGTCACGAACGGGATACCAGCAGTCAGATCCCCATAACCGATCGTCATACCCGTACCGTCATAACCCTGACACACAGCAGGCATATCAGCCATAGCCGTCGGAGCAGCCATCCCGTCCGCCGGGTAGAACTGGTCGATGTTGTCCGCGCTCACAAAGATGTGGTTCACGAACAGCGGATCCGGTACCGGGTCACCGGCGATCATGGCCAGGATGGCCGGGATCACATAGTTCCCGTAAGTCTCGGGGAAGTAACCCGTCGACCCGATGTACTGCGGGTTGGACCTGATCTCCTGATGGATCGTCGCGTCAGCACCCTGGCTGGCGTACACGACCATGTCCTCGATACCCAACTCACGGGCCGCCGCCAGAGCCGCCAAACCCATGTCGTCGTTCAAGGACACCACCGCGATCCGCTTACCCGGATTAGCCGTGAACGTGTCCAACACCTTCGGGAACGCACCATCGGTGGTACCACCACCATCAATACGGGTAACGATCCCCGTCGCGTCCGGCGACCAGTTCTCGAAGTCGCCGTAGTCAAGACCCGTACACACCTGGGAGATACCCCGGACCATGCCGTTGGCCCGATCGATGTTCACCTGGCCGACAACGAAGGTCTCCATCGTCACGACCAAATCGATCCCGCAGCCCCAGTTCTCCTGGGCCCACTGACCCAGCGCCTGGCCGGCCAACTCACCCGCGTAACCGTTATCCGCCCCGAAGAACAGAGCACAAGACGGATGGGCGATATCGATAGCGATCACCGGGAGATTCGGGTCGTTCGCCCGCAACTCGTCACAGAGCGCACCCTCGATCGACGCATCGATCTGGAACTGGATCACACCATCCACCTCAGCCAACGTGAACGTCCGAGCGTTCTCGAGAGCCGTCTCACCGTCCAGGTTGTTATCCGCGTACAACACCTCGACATTGCACGCCTCAGCAACCTCCATCAGATTGTCCAACACCTGAGTCACGAACGGGATACCAGCAGTCAGATCCCCATAACCGATCGTCATACCCGTACCGTCATAACCCTGACACACAGCAGGCATATCAGCCATAGCCGTCGGAGCAGCCGCGGTGGTAGCCGGAGCAGCAGCCGTGGTGGCCTCGGTAGCGGCAGGGGCGGCAGTGGTCTCCGCCGGTTCGTCATCATCACCCCCGCACGCGGCGGCTACCAGCGATAGGGCCACTACAACCGCCAACAACTTGAGTTTTCTCATCAATCCTCCCTCTGATCGCTGAAAAGCTCCCCGTCTTCGCCGGGGAACCAGCAAGCACGACCGGCATCGCCCCGGACATGAGTACCCGCAGGTTAATCGAAAGAAATCAGTGGTCTGTCAGCGGAATGGCGGTGTGGTGTGGCGTCGGCAGCGGTGTTCCTCGCAAGGCCCGCTGACGAAGGCGTACCCGCAGCGGTACGTTGAGGAAGCGGAACGCAGCGAGGGGCGCCGATGACAGCCAGAACACACCAGGCCGTTTCGCAGGCAAACCACAGCAATCCAGAGCGTCGCGGGTCCCGATTCCGGGTGCCTTGCACGGGCTATTCTTCCGACCCAGACCACTACCTGGGAGGCCCAAGATGAGTGATGTCAGCTTCGTGGACACGCACGTGCACTTCTGGGAGCGTCCCCATCCCACTCTGACCTGGGTCTGGCTGGAAGACGACTTCATCCATCCCCAGTTGGGCGACACGCTTCTCCTCAAGTCGATGAAGAAGTATGCGATCGACGAATTCGCCGCCGAGGTCGAGGGGTCGGGCGTCTCCAAGGCGGTTCACGTGCAGGCGGCCATCGGCAGCGAGGACCCGGTGGAGGAGACCAAGTGGCTCCAGGGGATGATCGACCGCAGCGGCTACCCGCTGGCCATCGTGGGGGACGCCCGCATGCAGAGCCCCGACGTCGAAGGGACCATCGAGCGTCATGTCGAGTACGCCAACTTCCGCGGGCTCCGCGACTTCGCGCAGGGCGACTACCTGGTCGACCCCGACTTCCACCGGGGATACGCCCTGCTGGAGAAGTACAACCTCGTCTACGACCTGGACGTCTTCTGGGAGAGCATGCACAAGGCAGCGGCCATGGCCGCCAAGTTCCCCAACATCATCCTGGTGGTCGACCACGCCGGTTTCCCGCAGGAGCGGACCGCGGAGTACTTCTACAACTGGCAGAAGGGCATCGCCGAGTTCAGGGGCATGGACAACGTCTACATGAAGATCTCCGGCCTGGGCATGGGCGATCACATGGCCGGGCGGAAGTGGACGCTCGAGACCATCAAGCCATGGGTGGAGTGCTGCCTGGAGGTGTTCGGGGTGGAGCAGAGCTTCTTCGGCACCAACTGGCCGGTCGACAAGGATTACTCGACCTACCCCGTGCTGATCGACGCCTACCGCGAGCTGATCTCCGGTTACAGCGAGTCCGAGCAGACGGCGCTCTTCTCCGGCAACGCCGAGAAGGTCTACCGGATCTAGGAGGGTACTGAAAAATGTCCCGTTGGTCCGATAGTCGGCAATGGAACCCCAGGTCAAGACGTCGCGGGCCAACCGATCCCCGTCTTTTTCAGCACCCTCCTAGGCTGGTGGTCGGTAGAGCAACCGCAACAATGTGAAGGCGCCATGAGGAGAACGGCCCTGGTCACCGGCTCGGCGCGCGGGATGGGCGCGGCGATATGCCGAGTCCTCCGCCAGGACGGCCTGCGCGTGATCGGCGCCGACATCATCGAGCACGAACACGATGACTCGGACCGCTACATCGAGATCGACCTTTCCGATCCCGCCCAATGCGAACGCCTCGTCACCGAGGCCGGCGAGGTCGACGTGCTGGTCAACAACGCCGCCATCTTCTTCCACAAGCCGATACCCGAGTTCACCGTAGACGACTTCGACTACACCATCGCGGTGAACCTGCGCGCCAACTTCCTCATCTGCCGGGGCCTGGTGGAGGGCATGAAGGAGCGCGGCTGGGGCCGGATCATCAACATCTCCAGCGTGGGCGCCCGCACGGGCGGCGTATCGGATTCGGCGGTGTACAGCGCCACCAAGGCGGCCATGATCTCGCTGACCAAGAGCTTCGCCCGCAACTACGGCCCGTACGGCGTCACCTCCAACGCGGTGGCGCCCGGATTCGTGGAGGGTTTCATGACCAGCCACGTCACCGATGCCGACCGCGCCCTGTACCTGAGCCAGATACCCGTGGGTCGATCCTGCCAGCCCGAGGAGATCGCCGATCTGGTCTCGTTCCTGGCCGGGGACGGCGCCGCATTCGTCACCGGCGCCACCATCGACATCAACGGCGGCTGGGTGATGACCTAGGAGTCAAGACTCGAGGTCAAGACTCGAGTAGGAGGGCTCAACGTGTGGTCGGCCCCGGGGATCGACGGCCGGCGACCACCGGCTCAGGTCTCGATGGTGCAGACGGGGGTACCGACGGTCACCTCGTCGTCGATCTCGACCAGCAACTCCACGATCGTCCCGGATACCGGGGATGGAAGCTCGGCCTCCACCTTGTCGGTCTCGACCGTCATAAGGGTGTCGCCCTGGGACACGACGTCCCCCACCGCCACCGTCCATTCGAGAACCAGCACCTCGTCGACGGTCTCGCCGAGTTTCGGCATCTTCACGTTGCTACGGATATCGATCCCCTTGTACAGGTACCGGACAATCTACCAGTGGCCGGCTCGACCGATTCGGCGCGCCGGATCCAGACGTCCACACCTCGGTTTCCGTCACGGAGCGTAGATGTGGCGGAACATGTCGTCCACCGTCGCCGGGTCGCCGGCCGCGGCGGTGGCCTCGGCGTCCACCACGCGTTGGGCGGCTCGAGCCTGGATCTCCTCGGCTTCCTCGGCCGTGATTACCCCTTCTCCTACGAGGCGGCTGCGATAGGTGTTGATCGGATCGCGCTCGTACCAACGGTCGAGCTCACCCTCCGGCCGGTAGGGCGCGGTGTCGGCCCTCGAGTGGCCCGAGTAGCGGTAGGTCTTCATCTCGAGCAGGGTCGGCCCGTGGCCCGCCCTCGCCCTAGCCAGGGCCTCCCCCACGGCCGAGGCCACCACGTCCACATCCTGGCCGTCGACCACGTGGCCCGGGATACCGTAGGAGACCGCCCGGTCGGCGATGTTCTCGATCGGGGTCGTCAGGTGGATGGCGGTGTACTCCCCGTACTGGTTGTTCTCGCACACGAACACCGCCGGCAGCTTCCAGATGGCGGCCAGGTTCAGGCCCTCGTGGAAGGCGCCGATGTTGGCGGCCCCATCCCCGAAGATCGCGATCGCCGCGTCGTCCGTGCCCTTCACCTGAGCCGTCAGGGCGGCGCCGGCCGCCACCGGGATTCCGGCGCCGACGATGGCGAACGTCGGGAGCAGCCCGATCGACGTATCGCACAGATGCATGGATCCACCTACGCCCCCGACCGAGCCGGCTCTCCGTCCCATGATCTCCCCCAACACCGTGACCGGGGGCATGCCCAACGCCAGGGCGTGACCGTGGCCGCGGTAGGTACACGTCACCGTGTCGGTGGGCCGGGCGGCTGCCGCGATCCCCACGGCTACCGCCTCCTGACCCTGGCAGGTATGGGTGGTGCCGTGGACGGCGCCCTCGAAGAACATGGCCTTGACCCGATCCTCGAAGGCCCGTATCTCGCACATGGCCTCGTAGCGTCCGGCCCGGCCCGATTGGAGCCGGAGCCGCCGATCCAGTGATACGCCGGCGCCGCTCATGCCACCACCTCCCGGTTCTCCCACCAGTGGGCGGGGCGGGCTCCTGTTTCGAGAAGGGCACCGACCTGCCGGGCTATGTAGTCGGGACCGGGAACGTAGCGCTGCTCCAGTTCCTTCCCAAACGGTACGTGGATATCCGGGCATGTGATGCGGACGGGCGGCGCCTGGAGATCCCCGAACAGTTCGCTCGTGACGAAGGCGGTTATCTCGCCTCCCCACCCGCCGGTAAGCGGGTTCTCCTCCACCGTCACCAGGCGCCCGGTCTTGGAGACCGACCGAGCCAGTGCCTCCTTGTCGTAGGGGACCAGGGTCTGAAGGTCGATCACCTCCGCCGACCATGGTGCTCCTTCGGCGGCCTGCAGAGCGGCGGGGACCATAGCTCCGAGAGCCACCAGGGTGACATCGGACCCTTCCCTGGCGGTGGCCGCCCGACCGAGCGGGATGATGCCATCCTCGCCGGTCTGTACCGGCTCCCGTTTGGCGTACAGAACCCGGGGCTCCAGGAAGACGACCGGGTTGTCGTCACGGATGGCCGCCCGGAGAAGCCCGTAAGCGTTGTGGGCGCCCGAGGCAACTGCCAGCTTGAGCCCCGGCGTGCCGTACATCCACGATTCCAGCGTCTGGGAATGCTGGCACCCGAAACCGAGCCCCGCCCCGATCGAACCCCGCACGGTGAGCGGCACCGAGACCGTCCCGCGTGACAGGTAGTGGAACTTGGCCGCCTCGGTGACCAGTTGGTCGAGCGCCACTCCGATGAACTCGATGAACATGATCTCCGCCACCGGACGGAGCCCGGTCGAAGCGGCGCCCACGGCGGCGCCCATAAAGCCCATCTCCGAGATCGGCGTGTCCCGCACCCGCGAGGGCCCGAACTCGTTGAGAAGGCCCGCCGACGTCTTGAAGGGCCCTTCGGCCACCGCGACGTCCTCGCCAAACACCACCACATCGGGGTTGATGCGCATCTCGTCGGCCAGCGCCGTGGCGATCGCTTGGTTCATCCGCATCCTGCGCATACCGCTCCCTCCGACGTGTTACGACCAGCAGGGTACTCAAAATGTCCAGTTGGCCCGACAGCCGGCATTGATACGCCGAGTCGAGGTGGTGGGCCAACCCATCGCCGTCCTTTCAAGAACCCTCCTGTACAGTGACCCGCCGCGCCCTCCGACACCGATGGATTTCTGGCGAAGGGGACCGGTCAGACCGAGGTGGCCCGCCACAGCCGGTGGGCCTCGACTGCGAACATGACGGGGAGGACGGTGTCGATCACGTGCCACACGATGGGCTTCGAATTCCAACCCCATGCGTACTCGAACCAGTTGGGGACGAAGGCCAGCGCGACCAGGACCGTTCCGTAGAACATCGCGTTGGATCGGAGCCACGGGCGAAGGTCCCCCGAACTGTCGCCTTCGTACCTGCGCTTCTCCCGCCAGGTGGTCACCATCATCAGTACCAGACCGGCGGCCATGAACACGTCGAGCACGTGCCACACGTTGAGCGCGGAGCCGATGGTCTCCCCATCGGAGTCGTAGGCGTACAGCGGGAACACCATGAAGTGCACCGCCACCGCGATGGCAACGATGAGTAGGTACGCGCTCATCAATCTGTGTAGAGCCATCATTAACTCCGCATCATCCGTCGGTTACTGCTTCGGTGCGGGTGATTCCTCAGTGATCGTGCGCCTCTCGGTCACCCATGACGCTTCCGGTGCTCTCTTCTTAGCCCGTAGGTTGAGAAAGCCCGAGCCACCTCGGTCATTCTGAATGGTCTTGTGTGTTGCTGCAACTACCACCACACTCTTAGTCTGGTCTGGCTAAGCTATGTCCATGGCTACCACGATAGTGAACACTCATGAAGCCAAGTCGCGACTTTCGGAGTTGATCCGCAGAGTCCAGGAAGGCGGCGAGGTCGTCGTCGCCCGGAATGGACAACCTGTCGCCAAGATCATCGCGTGGCCACCGCCACGCCCCGAACGCCGCCCGGGCACGTGGGCAGGCAGGGTGAAGTACCACGGCGACATCGTCGGACCCGATGAGGATGTCATTGCGATGTTCTCCGAATCGGCCGAAAGCGGAAAGGCTTGAGACTGCTGGTCGACAGTCACGTAGCGCTCTGGTGGCTGGAAGGGAGCCCATCGTTGGGACCGGCGTGCCGGAACTCCATCGAGCGCGCCGATCAGGTGTTCTTCTCAGCCGTTACCCCGTGGGAACTCGGGATCAAGAAGGCTCTCGGCAAGGTCTCCTTCCCGGACGGATTGACGGACAGGCTCGAGGCCGAGGGGTTCGAAGCTCTTTCGATTTCACCGCGGCATGCCGAACAGGCGGCCGCCCTTCCGCCGCACCACCGTGACCCCTTCGACCGGATGCTGGTTGCCCAGGCACAACTCGAAGCCCTGGCGCTGGTGACCGCCGACCGCGTCCTCCATCCCTATGACGTGTCGATGATCGAAGCCTTGGAGTGATCGCGCGCCGCCACCTCTCCACCGCGGCGAGAGTCCGAATTCATGACTCCATTACACCGATATCCTCCTGACGCCATGGGAGGGCGATCGGGAGCAACTCGGGTTCGTATGCCGGGCAGGTGTTGAATCCCTCGGCTGCGATAGGGCGGCTGCGCGCGCTGGGATCGCGCCGGCCCCTGCTCCTGCTCAGCGTTTCGGCGGTGGCCTTCAGCACCGCACCTATTTTCGTCCAGGCCTCATCGACCAGCGGCCCGGTGTTCGCGTTCTGGCGGTCATGGATCGGGATCGTGGCGATCTTCGCCTCGGTCACGCTGGCCGGCCGCATCCGCATAGCCTTCCCGCGGGGCCGCGATTGGAGGATTCCCTTCTGGGCCGGCTTCTTCAACGCCGTCTCGATGGTCTGTTTCATGACCGCTGTCAAGTTCACCTCGGTGGTGGACATCTCGTTGCTGACGATGCTCAACCCGGTCCTGATCGCGTTGTGGGCGATCCCGATGTTCGGGGAACGTCCCGGGCTGCGCTTCCGCCTCTGGACGTTCGTGGCGATCCTCGGGTCCGGGGTGGTCATCCTCGGAGGATCGACGGGTCCGGACGGCGACCCGCTGGGAATCGCCCTGGGCATCATGTCGGTCCTGTGCTGGTCTTTCCAGTTCGTGAGCATGAAGCGGGCCCGCGCAACCATGGACACCATCCCCTTGATGGTGGGCATGCTGGTGGTCAGCACGCTGTTCGTGTCGTTGTTCTGCTTCGCCACCCGCGCCGCCGTCTGGAACCTGTCCGGCGCGGACATGCTCAACGTGGTGGGAGTGGTGGTCGTGCCCGGAGGGATGGGCGCCATGCTGCTCTCGTGGAGCCTGCGTTGGGTACCGGCGAACGTCCCCCCGCTCATGTACCTGCCGGCGCCTTTCCTGGCAGGCGCCATGGCCTGGTTCTTCCTCGGGGAAGGCGTGACCCTGGTCCATGTGGGGGGCGGGGCGATGACGCTGGCGGGGGTGGCGGCCGCTCTGGTCAGCCGTTCGGGCAAGGCGCTGCTGGCGACCGCCTACACCCGCCCCACGGCCTCCCCGCCCCCGGTCTGAAGGCGACCATCAGCGTGCTTGCCAGAGTCTCCAGACCTGCTTGGCGGCCTCTTTGCGGGTCTTCCCGTCCATGGAGATGCTGATGTGGGCGGCCTCCTCGTACAAGTGCTTGCGGGCCTCCCAGATCTCGGTGTAGCGCGCGGCCAGGTCGTCATGGCCCAGCAGCAGGGGGCGGTTCTTGGTCTTGCCCTTGGCGATCAGGGAGGCGATCGAGGGTTTGAGCCACACCACCAGTCCGGTATCCCGCATCAGGGAGCGGTTCGCCTCGTCGAGGATGGCGCCGCCGCCGGTGGCCACCACCAGCCGCTCCGAACGCCCGGCGATCCACGCCACCTCCTCGCACTCCATCGTCCGGAAGGCGGGCTCGCCGTGTGTGGCGAAGATCTCGGGGATGGTCATCCCGGCCCGCTCCTTGATCCGATCGTCAGTATCCACCAGGGGAAACCCGCTACGTGCGGAGAGCCGCCGGCCCACCTTGGTCTTCCCGGAACTCATCATCCCGATCAGCCACAGCTTGGAAGTCATGCCTCCACCCTATCCGAACCGGGCAGCGCCACGCTTCCCGACTACCGGCCGCGCTCACAACCTCTCGGCGCCACCGGAGCCTGTCGGTTGCGACCCGGGCGACCCGCAAACGGGAAGCTCAACCGGGTTCGCCGACCCGGTATCCCGGGGGCGGCTTCTCTCCCAGCAGGTGCTCCACCAAGTAGTCCCAGCGCCGGCGGGTGAAGTACGGATCCTCGTTCCAGGTGCCCCATGTGGCGGCGTAGTCATGGTTCCGGTTGGGAAGCACCAGCAGGTCGAAATCCCGGTTCGCTTCGATCAGGGCATCGACCAGCTGCAAGGTTGACGCAGGGTTGACGTTGTCGTCCAGGTCCCCTGTGACCAGGAGGAGCTTGCCTCGAAGGTTCTCCGCCAGCGTCCGGTTGGCCTGTGCGTCCCAGCCTGGTCCCGGAGTCGGCCCGACCCAGCGTTCGCCCCATGTGACGTTGGTGAGCGCCTGGTCGTGGTTGCCGGACGACGCCACCCCCACCCGGTACAGGTCGGGGAACTCCAGCATCGCCCGGACCGCGGCATACCCGCCCGCCGAGTGGCCGTAGATTCCGACCCGGCCGAGATCGAGATACGGTCTGGTCTCGGCCAGCTGCGCCAGGACTGCGGCGTGATCGGCCAGGCCTCCCGCCTCTCCCTGCCCACCGTACGGCGCGTCGAGGAAGGCCCTGGACCTACCCGGTGTCCCCGACCCGTCGACGGTGAACACCACGAATCCGAGATCGGCCAGGCACCGGGTGCTCTCGCCCACCAGGTCGGTGAAACCGCGGGGAGTTCGCGTGGCCTGCGGGCCGGGATAGATGCTCTCGATGACCGGATATTTCGCAGCCGGGTCGAAGTCGTGGGGCAGGACGATCATCCCGTAGAGGTCGGTCTCGCCGTCGCTCGCCTTGGCGGAGAACCGTTCGGGGTACCGCCACCCCGATGCCAGGAGGGCCGAGACGTCGGCTTCGACTATCCGCGCCACCAGCTCGCCCGAGGACTTCCTCAGGACCGTCCTGGGCGGTTGGTCGATCCGCGAGAAACGGTCCACGAAGTAGCGTCCATCCGGTGAGAAGTCCACCCACGGGGGCCACTCCCCGTGGGTGGCGTCCTCCGGCGTCAGCAGGCGCGGCGCCCCACCGTCAAGGCTCACCGCATAGAGGTGGTGGTAGTAGGGATCCCTGGAGGCTTCCCGCCCCGTAGCCATGAAGTAGGCGGTCCGCGTCTCCTCGTCGACCCTCAACAGGTCGGTGACCAGCCATTCGCCGCTCGTCAGCTGCCTGACGGGATGACCGCCACCGTCGAGCAGGTACAGGTGGCCCCAGCCGCTCCTGGCCGAGTACCAGATGATCTCCTGGCGATCCCCGCTGACCCAGACATTGGGACGGCCGTAGTAGAGGGCGTTGAGGTCGATCGGAGTCTCGCTCTCCTCCTCCACGAGTACCGAACATCCCCCGGTCGCCGGATCGCCCGAGACCAGCCGGACCGAGCGCCGGTCGCGATCCCAATGCACGAAGTACACCGCGTCGCCTTCGGCGGACCACCAGGCGTGACCCAGCTCGATGGGGGTCAGGAACGGCGACTCCAGCGGGACCCACGACAGGTCGGCGCGCCGACCGGTCCCAGTCTCGAACACGACCAGATGTGCGAGCGGCAACTCGGGATCGCCCGGAAGGGCCTGGCGGTAGGAGTGGATGCGGGGTCGCAGCGACCCGCCCGGCGGGGCCGGCTGCCACAGGTGCATCGTCCCGACCCGCCGCTCGTCGAGTCTATGAGTCAAGATGTAGCGCTCGTCAGGAGACCACATGACCCTCGGGGTGACGGTCCGGTGCCTGAGACGGTCGGTGACCGCCGAGTTGCGACCCTCCGGAGAGGACCCGTAGCCGAAGGCGGCCTCCGCATCATCGGTGAGAGTTGCCGACCCACCTTCGACGTGATCGACCAGCACCAGGTCTCCCCCGGTCACCGTCACCTCGTGTCTCCCGGAGGGCGACACGTTCCCCCGCCGGGTCCCTCCCGGGACGGACCGTTCCCGCAACGAGGAGCCATCCAGCCGGCATTCCCACCGGCCGTCGTCGACGGTGAAACCTATCCGGGAGCCACCGGCCACGTACTCGAATGCCTCGAACGGGAGCCGCCGGGGCTCGACCTCCCTCCCGAGGGCCGCCGAGAGAGCACGGGCAACCCGCCGGTGGTCGAACGCTTCTCGCTGGTGGCCGTTCTCGACGTCAACCAGCATGAAGCGGTGACCCGAGGCCGATTCGGAGCGGTACCAGAAAGCGGTGGAATCCGGTAGCCATCGCACCTCTGTCTCGAGGTTGAACACCAGGGACTTGACATTCCGATAGAGCATCGCTTCCGCGCGCCGGTACCGCTCCCACATGGCCGGTTGCTGCTCAGAGCTCATCCGGCTCGATCCTGCGACCGGCCTGGATGGTCACGCCTCGCATGCCGAACCCGGTCCGGCGCCGCACCAACTACGGCTAGCCCGTCGAACGAGGGGACCCTTCCGCGGATCAAACGAGTCCCCGGAGGAGTTCCTGTCTGACACCTGCGACGTAGGTGACCGTCGGGTTCACCACCTGGGTGGCGCGCGCCTCGAGGACCTGGCTCAGTAGCAGGACGGCTTCTCGGGGTCCGAGCCCGTAGTCGGCATGGAGCCAGCGGATCAGCTCGGTCACCGCCACCCGGAGGGCGCTCTCCGCAGGCCGGTCGGCTGCGACCGTGAAGATACGGTCGGAGGTGACGATCCGGGGCCAGGTCATCTCGGCCGGACGTTGCATGAGTTGGACCCTCAGCCGCAGGAGAGCACTCGTCTCGATACCGGTACCCGAGACCTCGCCGTCGCCCTGCACGGCGTGAACATCGCCGATATGCAGCAGGGCCCCGGGGACATTGACCACCAGACGCACCCTGGCGCCCGGCCCGACCTCCTGCACGTCCATGTTCCCGCCCCAGTTGCCGACCCGCACCGTCGACTGCGCTTCGTGGGCGGGGGCAACGGCCACCATCCCCACCATCGGTCGGGTGGGGATGGCCAACCCTCGACTCCAGATCACGTGGTCGCCACGAATCCGGACGACACGCGCCGCGGCGAGGTCTCCGACCGGAACGGGTGATCTCGGAAAGAGCCGGTTGCTCCCCGCGAACGTGGTGTACCCGACCGGCGCCAGCTTCATGTCCTCGATCACGACCTCGACCGCCATTCCCGGCTCGGCTCCGTCCACCCAGATTGCGCCCGAGGACGGGTTGGCGCCCTCAACCTCGTAGGAGTGGTGTTCCGACCACTCCTCCCGAAGGTCGTCAGGCACGGCGGAGATGTCAGGACCCCGGTTCATCTGGGTGACCACCTCGAACACCTCGCCCGGCTCAACCCGAAGGGTGGGAGGGTTGTTCGGGCTCGCTTCGTAGTAGAGGGGAGAAGGCCCCTGGCGCCGGATCACCTGCCGATCATCCTCCCAGGATCTCCGCCAACCTGTCGGCGATGACCTTCTCCTGGCCGGCCTGCAAGGTGGAGACGCGAACGTCGAGATAGTCCCGCTCCGGGTCAACCCACTGGTAGTGAGGGCGAAGGATGATGCACGGCTCCCCGTCGTATAGCTCCCTGACCACGTCCGCCAGGGTCCTGGGTGAGCGGGAGCGGTCGAACGTGACCCGCAGGGAGTCCGGCGGTTTCGGATCGGCGGTAACGGAGCCGTCCTCGTAGGAGAAGCTCAGGAACGGGAACGCCTGGAGGCGAGACCGCATGTTCTCCATAAGCCGCCGGTAGTGCCGGAAGCGCCGGCCGTGGTCCATCTCCGTCCAGTTCTTGAGAGCTGCGTAGGCCGCCATTATCTCGGCGCGACCGACCTTCATGTGCCTTCCGAATGCCTGCGCGTCAGGCCCCTCGAAGGCCAGGTAGCTGTTCCTGCGAGCAGCCGCGATGCCGGCGGCTGATCCGGTGAGAATGCCCGCCATCGAACCGGCGCCGAAGAACTTCCCGCTGTAGGTGGCGAAGTCGGCGCCGGCGCGAACGTACTTGCTGAAGTTCTCGAGTGGGTAGACCTGCTCGGCCGCGTCGACTATCACCGCCAGGCGATGGCGCCCGGCTATCTCGAGAACCCGGTCGAACGGAACCACGTTGGGCGCGCCGGGAGCGTAGAAGAAGATCCCGGCCGTCCGCTCGCCGATGACCTTCTCGATGTCTTCCTCCGTGGTGGAACGCTCGTCGCCGGCCGGCACGATCCTGCCGCCGGCGCCCTCGAGACACCGATCGTAGAAAGTGCGCCTTCCGGCCTGGACCACGAACTCGTTGCGGAGCCCGGTTGTATCGGGGATCCGCGCCACCAGGTCCTTCCTTCCGTCGGTCATGCAGGCCGCCGTGGCCAGGACTGCCGCGGCCGCGGCTCCAGGGGTCACCATTGCTGCCTCGATCCCGAGCATCCCGGCGATCGCCTCGCCGGCCGCGTCGGAGAGGCTTTCCACTTCCAGGAAGGACTCGTTGGCGACCGACACGGCTTCAAGCACCGGTCCCCGGGGGAGGCTGCCGCCCAGCCCCGTCAGGTCGTTGTGCGCGTTGATAACAGGGCGAACACGCAACTCAGAAAGAAGCCTGTGCCCGGTCCACCCACCACTCATAGGGCGGACTTACCCCCGATCATCGACACGATCCGGCACCGATCATCCCTCGGCCGGGGTCGTGAGTATCTCCGCCAGGCGGTCGGCGCCGATGCTCCCGCCGCTCACGATGCAGGCGACGGGGCCATCCCTCAGCTCGCCGAGCGCGGCGGCCAGGGACATGGCGCCGGAACCCTCCGCCACCAGCTTGTTCCCCAACGCCAGGCGAGCGATGGCGGTACGAACGTCGTCCTCCGAGACCACGACCACCCTGTCCACCACCGAACTCACCAGCGGGTACATCTCGTCTACCACCACCGGCACGCTCGTGCCGTCGCAGATGGTCTCCCCTGCCTGAACCCATGTGGGCCTGCCGGCCTCCAGGGCCGCTCCCAGCGAGGGACAGGCCGAGCTCTGCACCCCCACCACCTCCACGGCCGGCCGGAGTTCCTTGATCACGCTGCCAATCGCCGCCACCAGACCGCCGCCACCGACAGGTATGTAGACGGCCGCCAGTTCGGGCAGCTCGTCGAGTATCTCCATTCCGATCGTTCCCGAACCCGCCAGCATCGAGGGGTCACCCCACGGGTTGAGGTAGCTGTACGGTTCCCGCTCCCACCCCCGGTCGAAGACGTAGTCCATCAGTGCCGAGAACGGCACCGGCACCGGCGTGACACCGTAGGAGCGGACACCGTCGACCTTCACTCTTGGGGCACTGTCCGGCAGGAGGCTCCTGGCCGGGACCCCTAGAAGGCGGGCCACGTATCCGAGGGCCTGGGCGGTATTGCCGGCGCTCTGAGTGCTCAGCCCCCTCTCCCGTTCGGCACCGGACAGCGATCGGGCCCAGTTCAGCACGCCCCGGAGCTTGAACGATCCGGCCGGCTGGAGGCACTCCGCCTTGAGCCAGACCGGTTCGCCGTCCTCCATGGTCTTGTACCGCAACAGCGGTGTCCGCAACGCAACTCCCTCGATGCGCTGAGCCGCCTCCTCCACGTCACCGATTGATGGCGGGGGAATCGGAGGGCCGCCCGATCCGGTTCTCATCTGGCTCATTCGTTCAACTCCCGTCATCGCTGCCGGCATGGACCGGAGCGTAGGGTATGCACATCGGAGACCCGGTCCTCGGGTCGGTAACCACGGCGGCCTCGACCCCGAAGCAATCCCGTAGCAGTCCCGGCGTCAGCACCTCGTCGGGAGCCCCGTCCGCGACCACTTCACCGCGGGACATGGCGATCATTCGATCTGAGAACCTGGCCGCATGGTTGAGGTCGTGGAGCACCATGACGACGGTCACCCCGCGGTCTCGATTCAGGCTTGACACCAGCTCCAGCAGATCCAGTTGATGACCGACATCCAGGAAGGTGGTGGGCTCGTCCAGGAGGAGGATCTCGGTCTGCTGGGCGAGGGCGAGCGCCATCCAGGCCCTCTGGCGCTCGCCCCCGGACAGCGTGTCGATGGGACGGTGGACGAAATCCTCGAGGCGGGTCAGCCGGAGGGCTTCTTCGATGGCATCATCGTCCTGGCGGCGCAGCATCCCGAGCGCTCCGACATGGGGGAACCGGCCTTGCTCGACCAACTCCAGCACGGTGAGTTCGGCCGGGACCTCGTGCACCTGCGGGAGGATCGCCATCTGGCGAGCCACATGCCGGGTCGGCAGGCCGTTTATGTCCTGGCCGTTGAGGTGCACGGCGCCCGCCAGCGGAGCGAGCAGGCGCGCCAGAGTCTTGAGGGTGGTGCTCTTCCCCGATCCGTTCGGACCCACCAGCGACGTCCGGCTCCCCCTCTCCACGCTAAGGCTGAGGCGCTGTGATACCACGAGCCTTCCGTATCCGGTGGAGATCCCCTCGGTCAGGATGGCGGGGCCTCTGATCATCGACTCCTTCCCGGTCATCGCGTGCGTTCCCGCATGAGGTAGAGGAAGAACGGTGCTCCCACCAGGGCGGTGAAGGCGCCAACCGGGACACGGCTACCGCTTTCGGTGCGGATGTCGACGAACGGAATCCAGTCGAGCGAGAAGACGCGAGCGAGAAGGTCGGCGGCCACGAGAATGACGGCGCCCACCAGCGCGGAGCAGGCCAGCAGCCTCCGCAGGTCCGAGCCCACCAGGGTGCGAGCCAGGTGAGGACCTATGAGGCCCAGGAACGCGATCCCGCCGACCACGGAGACCGATCCGGCCGCCAGCACGACCGCGGTCATGAGGATGAACGCACGGGCCAACTCGGAACGCAGTCCGAGGCTCACCGACGTGCTGTCTCCCAGTTGGAGCGCATTGGCCAGTGGTATGACCAGCACCACCAGAGGAGTGGCCAGTGCCGCAACGGGCACCAGGAAGACCAAGTGGTCCCACGTCCGCGTGCTGAGCGATCCCACCAGCCACCTGACGATCGAGTCGATGTGGCTACCCGAGATCAGGACCATGAACGACGTGACCGACGAGAGCGCGGCGGCAACGACCACCCCGGTGAGGATGAGCCGGATGGGATCGGTGCCGGCGCGGCGGTAGCTGAGCACGTAGACGATGGCTCCTGCTGCCAGACCACCCGCGATCGCCGCCAGGGGCACCAGGGCGTTCAAATCGTTCAGCGCCCCCTCCGACCCGAAGGTGATCACTAGGGCCAAGACCGCACCCAGGACGGCGCCCTGCGTCACCCCGACGGTCGCGGGAGCGGCCAGGGGATTCCGGAGAACCGATTGGAGCAGCGCCCCGGACGAGGACAGCATGGCCCCGGCCAGCGCGGCGATCAGGACACGGGGGACCCGCACTTCCCACACCGAGATACGGTGGTGAAGCTCCTCCGCTTGATCGATCAGGGCTTTGAGGACGAGATCGGGACCGAAGATGACCGGGCCCAGCATCACGTAGGCGAACATCACGGCCAGCAGCAATGCGCTGAGCGCCACTAGTACCTGCCGGGACCGGACCTCCGGAGTGACGCCGGTTTTCCGGCGCCGGTCGACGGTGGCGGTGACGGTCAAGGAATGGCCCTTCGCCGCACCAGCCCTCTTTGCATGAGCACCAGTAATGCTGGGGCGCCGAACACGACCGTCCACAGACCGACCGCGATCTCGTGCGGATGGAGGGCGAGCCGGGCAGCCATGTCGGCACTGACAACGAGGATCGCCCCCACTGCGGCGGAAACGGGGAGGACGATCCGGGCGTCCGAAGTCCGCAGCAACCTGCGGACGACGTGGGGCGAGACGAGCGCCACGAATCCGATCGGGCCCGCAATGGCGATCACCGGCGCCACCAGCAGGACCGCCGCGGCGAAGAGGAGCGCCCTGGTACGCCGGACGCCGACACCGAGGCCTTCGGCCATCTGGTCACCCAAGGCCAGGATGTTCAAGGGCCTTCCGGCGAGGAGGAAGACAACCGGGAGAGCAATGGTCCAGGGGGCCACCAAGCGCACCTCCTCCCATTGAACGTCGGAGAGGCTCCCGACCAGGAAACGGTAGATGATCGAGACACCTCCGAAGTTGGGAGCAAGCGTTATAACCGCTATCAGCAGCGCGTTCAGCAGGGCCGTGAACGCTGCTCCGACCAGCAGCATGCGCATGGGGTTGCTCTTGAGGCTCACCAACGACAGGATCAACGTGCCCGTCGCCAGCCCGGCCGCGAGAGCGGCCAGCGGCAGGGCGATACCCGGAAACGGGAGCCGGAAGGCGACGATGGTGGCGACTGCCAGCGAGGCTCCTGCGGACACGCCGATCAGCTCAGGACCGGCGAGGGGGTTCCGGAGCGTGTCCTGCATCACCGCGCCCGAAACGCCGAGCATCCCACCGGCCACCAGTCCGCCGATCACTCTCGGAAGCCGGAGGTTCTGGACGATGAACCGCTGGTTTCCCTCGGACGTGCCCGATCCGGACAGTGCGTTCAGTACCTGCCCGACCGACAGATCGGGGGTTCCCTGCATGAGTGACACCACGGCCACCGCTGTGCACAGGCAGGCGATGAGGAGCACCACGATGGCAGCCCGGGCCGACCTGCCGCGGAACAGGGAACGCCTCCTCAGTAAGCCCCGATCATTCATGGATGGGGGTTTGTGGGGGTGACGGGAATAGGTGCTCCTCGCTCCTGACCTGGGGTTATAGGCATTTTGGCAGCCCTATCTCCCGGCCGGTGTGAAGTCAGCCGCAGGGTGAGGGGTGGCTAATTCGCAGATTATGTGCTCGACGTGGCCTGATCCGCGTCGGTGTGCTGGGAACAGGAATGATCGGGGCTAGGGGAGGGTCGTGAGACCGGACGACCCTCCCCTAACAGGCTTACCCCCGCGGTGATCCCACCTAGGCAGCAGGCAACCACACCGATAGGTCTCCCGGATGGTCGTAGATGGCGGGCCAGCCGGCATTCAGGTAGCACTGGTAAGCCCACTGGAGCATCAGCAGCCCGTGACCGAAGGAGCCCGCCGAGTCCTCTTCGCACACCCTGCCCTCTCGGTGGGCGGTGGTGTTGAGCCACACTTCCTGGGTGACGGTGTCGTAGCGGGCGCTTCCCGGCCAGGTGATCATGACCCAAACCTCGGGATCCGTCTCCACGATGAACTCCCAGGAGAACTCGCTGTCCGGGGATCCGTACTCGGATTCGCCCTGGTCCGGGAAGGCGCAGGTCCCGGCCCCCTCGGAACGGAGGAACTTGCAGAAGGAGGAGGAGTCCCAGATCATCCAATTGGTATCCCCGAATCCGACGGCCACCCTGGTGTCCACGGCGCCAGCGGGAAGATCTGCCGCAAGAGATGCCACATTGGATTCGAACCTGGCGATGGCCGCGGCCGCCTCTTCTTCCCTGCCCGTCAGGATGCCCACACCGATCCATCCCTCCTTGAGAGTCTCGACGCCGCCGATATCGACCAGATACACCGGGGCGACGACTTCGAGCGCATCCCGGACCTCTTCCTCACCGACCCGTCCGATGATCAGGTCGGGTTCGAACTGGGCGACTTCCTCCACGGACATACGATCACCGAGCACCGGAATGTCAGCAGCTCCGTCGCCGTAGTAGGCGGCGGCACTACCCCAACCATCGCCTCGATGCTGGGCGACAGGCACGATCCCCAGGTCGGAGGTCAGGTCGGTGCAGTTGTCCTGCACGCACAGGACCCGCTCGGCAGGACTGTCGAGTGTGATCTCGCGCCCGCTCCCGTCCGTGACTGTCAGGGTCATGGGCTCGTCTTCGTGCTCGTGGTCGTCGTCGTGTTCGTCCTCGTGGTCGTCGTGGTCCTCTTCGTGGTCGTCTTCGTGCTCGTCGTGCTCGTGGTCGTGGTCGTCGTGGTCCTCTTCGTCGTCCTCTTCGTGCTCGTGCTCGTCGTGCTCGTCGTGGACCTCTTCGTCGTCCTCTTCGTGCTCGTGGTCGTCGTGCTCGTGGTCGTCAGTTGCAGGGGGCGCGGAGGTGGTGGTTGTGGCCGAGGTGGTGGTTGTGGTCTCGGCCATCACCGTGGTGGCCGGCGTGGTGTCGCTCGCGTCCTCGCCACCGCATGCGGTCGCTACCAGAAACAATGCGGCAACCACGACGCAGACCCGGATGCTCCGTGGGGACAGGGACTCGAAGACTCTCAGATTGACCATGGTGAAGTTGTTCCCTTTCAGAAGTCAGGATGTAATGATAATGATTCTCATTCTCATGTCAATGGCAGGTGGCCCCCTTCGGACCCGCGCACGCGTGAACTCGCCGGAGCGATCGGATGGGCATACTGAGACCCCCGGTGACATCGACAGGTATGGGGCGGACCATGACGCACCTCGGAGATCCTGCTCTCGAAGCCCAAGGCCGCTATCGCAATGCCAAACCCGGCAACACCGGGGAGCCTGCGGCGGGAGGCTGCAGGCCGGGTTGTGGCCCGCTACGTCGATCCTGCAGACGGCTCGACTATCCGAGTTGCCGCTATCGGCTGGGCCGGATGGCCTCGCGTAGCCAGGCGATGCTCTCGGTGACCATGCGGTCCTCGTCGCTTCCGGGCGGAAGCGTGGCCAGTTCGACACACATCAGGCCGTCGAACTGCACCGACCGGAGTTCGGCCAGCACGCCTTGAAGGTCTAGATCGCCCGCCCCGAGCGACGTGCACGGCCACCATCCTCCCGGGTCGCCGAACCCGGCCTCAGAGAGATCCAGGTCCTTCATATGAACCATGTCGGTCAGGGGCGCCAGCAAGCGGGTGGCCTCCAGCAGATCGCTGCCTACCCGGACCACGTTGGCCGTGTCGAGCACCACGCCGAGGTTGGGGGCTTCGACCCGGCACACGAGATCGGACAGGGCATCGACCGGAAGGGCGGTGTGGGTCTCGATCGACAACCGGACTCCGACCTCTGCGGCGTGCCGACACGCTGCCTGCACCCTGGGTACGAGTCTTTCGACCGAGACATGGGGTGGCTCTCTTCCCCAGTGGGTGAAGGTACCGACCACCAGCCGCACCAGGGTCACCCCCATGGCAGCCGCGTGGTCGATGACCTGGATAAGGTCGTCAAGCCTCTTGGCGGACATTCCCATCTCCAAGCCTCCGGGATGTCCCCAGGCCAGGACGGCTTCGAGACCGGCCTCGTGGAGGGTCAGTGCCAGACGATCCCGGAAGGCCGGATCGTCGAGGTCCAGGAAACAGGTCTCCAGGCTTACCCCGTCGACCCCGAGTTCGACCGCGCGGTCAAGGAAGTCCCAGGTCGTCCAGCGGGTTCCCGGGTCCTCCTCACCTTCCCTTATCTCGCCGAAGAAGCGATGGTACGAGTAGGTGTCGATCCCGACCCTCATGGCAGGGTCTGTGGAAGACCGCTACTCGACGCCGGAGACCCTGGCCAGTCCTCCCGTGCGGATGCTGTCGTAGGCTGCCGCCACCACCTCGACGGACCTGGCGCCGACCTCTCCCGGGGACCGGTTGGGCACGTCCTTACCCTGGGTGAGGTCGATCAGCGTGTTAGGCGGGCCGTCGCACTGGTACAGCCCGGCGTGGGGCGGTAGGTCGGGCTTGTTGTCCACCCCGTCCTCGCGGAAGTGCCAGAGGAAGTCCCGCTCCAGATCCACGATCAGCTGGCCTTCGGAACCGTAGTAGCGGACCTGGAGTTGGTGACGCGGCCAGGGCTCGTCGGGTATGTCGCCGATACCTGCCTGGCTGGGACAGCTCGCACCGCTCAGGACCCCGGTGGCGCCGGACTGGTAGCGGATGCTGATGGCGTCGTGCAGGTCGACCCTGGCGCCCACGTTGTTCATCAGGGCGAACACATCCTTAGCCCTCTCGCCGCTCAGCCAGAGGGCCAGGCCCATGGCGTGGCTCAGCTGGGCGGGGCCGTAGCCGCCCCCGGACATAGCGGGGTCGGTCCACGTGTCCCAGTCGGGCATGAAGTCGGAGGCCGAACCCTCGTAGGCGCCGGTGGCCTGCAGCAGCTCCCTGGTGCCGGAGGCCATCGCCACGAGGATATGCTCGATCTCCCCTACCCCGCCGTCCTCGGTCATGATCCGCTTGGCCTCGATGACGGTGGGCCGGTAGTGCCAGCCGAAGGAGATGACCAGATGCCGGCCCAGCGCCTTGGCCGTGGCGTCGAGATCCCAGGCTTCGGCGGGATCGATGGTGACCGGCTTCTCGCACAGGACGTTGGCGCCGGCCTCCATAGCCGCCTTGGCGTGCTCGTGGTGGAAAACCGACGGACTCCCGACCACCACCGCGTCCAGATCATGTTCGAGAGCCTCCCGGTAGTCCTCGGTGATGTGCTCGAACCCGAAGCTGTCCTTCAGCATCTCGAGCGCATCCCAGCCCTTGCGGACGGCCACCACCAGCTCCACGTCGTCCCGCGCCTTGAGCACGGGGATGTGGTTGCTCGCCGCCCAAGAACCGGCGCCGATCACACCTACCCGCACCCGATCGTTCGCGCCCATGAACCCTCCCATCCGCTGTCGACACCGAGCCGTCCGAACAATAATCGCGGCTCCCGGCCGGTCACATTCCCGCAGCACCGGGCCATATGACCTTCAGCAATACAGTGCTAGATTCGAGCGGGCACCCAGACGGTTTGGAGGAGGCTTCCATGGAACGAGCGTGCTTCACGTTCGAGATCTATCCGGACAAGGCCGACGAGTACAAAAAGCGCCATGATGAGATCTGGCCGGAGTTGGTCGAGGAGATCCAGAAGGCCGGGCTCAAGAACTACAGCCTGTTCCGCCGCGGTACCCAGATCATCGCCTACGTGGAGGCCCACCCCGACGTCGCCACCGCCTTCGGCAAGATCGGACCCACCGAAGTGAACGCCCGCTGGTCGGAGTGGTTCGAGGATGTGATCCTCAGCCTCGTCGACGAGAACGGCAACCTCTACTGGGCCGACGAGGTCTGGCACCTCGACTGAAAAATTGCGCCACCCCTCGGCCGTGCGAGCATCATGGCGTGGCCGGGGGTCGGTGGCCGGCCAGCCACGGCGGGTTGGGAAGCAGGCGTCCCGGCGGATAGAAACCGGGCCGGGCCGCCAGGACGCCGGGAACCGCATTGACGAGCAGGGCCGCCGTGGTGGACACGGCCGGCATACCCGGTTCCATCGTGAGTTCCAGTTCGTTCTCCCCGCAGATCCGGATGCGGTCGCGGGTCTCCCAATCGACCTCGCCCGGAGCCACGTGCAGGGAGAGTTCGAACCGGAGCCACTCACGTCCCCCAACCAGCGCAGTGGCCAGCTGGACGACGCCCGCGGTCTCGGGCGGTTCGATCGTGTAACCAGCCAGGACATGGGCGCGATCTGCGAGTACCGGTTCGATCTCCTCTTCGAACCGCTCGATCTCCCACCCCATCCCGTCGGCGATGACACGGGCGCTCTCGGCGAAGCCGATGTGTCCCCGGACCCGGCGGGACCGGACGGCGTCCCTGAAACCGGCCTCCGTGTAGCCGATGCCCAGCGAGCGGTGCACGTCGCGGCCGAACACCGAGGCGTCAAGGGTGCGCTGGACCACGATCTTCGAGACATCCCAGGCGGCCGCAGCCAGGACGAGCGGGAGGGCGTCGAAGGCGAAGCCGGGATTGATGCCGGCGGCGGCGATCACCACTCCGGCTTCCTCGGCGGCCCGTTGCAGCGAGGCACCGGCTCCGGGCTGTTCGACATCCGGCCAGGCGAGTTCCTCGCTGGTGCTCACGACGTGAACACCCTCCCGGGCACACAGCCGGATCAGGGGCAGGACGGAGTCGAGTTCGGACCTGGTCGCTATGAGCGCGACTTCGGGGCGCGCCTCATCGAGCATGGCTTCCGGGTCCGTCCAGATCCGCACCCCGGCCCAGGCGCCGCCGGTCAGCCGGCCGGCAACCGACGAAGGGCTACGGACAGCAGCGACAAGGTCCATCCAGGAGCGTTGGCGGCACAGGTTCAACGCCGCGGTCGCGACGCTGCCCACACCGAAGAAAGCGATCCTCACCCGCTCTGATGTGTCGAGGTTCGCCTCCGATGACTCCATCAGACCTCCTGAGACGCCTGAGCGACCGCTCCGGTGCTCGCGCTCTCGTAGGCGGCGCTCAGCAACTCGACGGTCCTGGCTCCCACGTCAGCGGGAGATCGGTTCTCCGCCGCCTTTCCCAGGGCCAGATCGATCAGCACATCGGGTGGGTCCTCGCAACCGTAGAGACCGGCGTGGAGTGGCAGGTCGACCTTGACATCCCTGCCATCGTCGCGGAAGAGCCACAGGAAGTCCCGCTCCAGGTCGGCCACGAGATGGCCCTCCGTCCCGTACACCCGGACCTGGAGTTGGTGACGCGGCCACGGGGCGTCCTCCTGATCGACCGCACTCCCCCCGGGTGGCGACGACGCTCCTGATACAGAACCAGTAGCGCCCGAGCGGAAACGCACGCTGATCGCGTCGTGGAGGTCGACGGCGGCGCCCTCGCGGTTCATGAAGGCGAAGACCTCGGAGGCGCGCTGGCCGGTGAGCCACAACGCCAGCCCGAGGGCGTGGCTCAGCGCTGCCGGGGCGTACCCCCCTCCGGACAGCCGGGGATCGATCCAGGTCTCGACGGCGGGCTGGAAGAAGGAGTCCTGGCCCCGGTAGCTCCCCGTGCCGTGGAGGAGTCCGCGCAGGCCGGACGCCATAGCCACCAAGACGTGCTGGACGTCCCCGACACCGGGATCCTCCATCAGGCGCTTGGCCTCGATGGCGGTGGGACGGTAGTTCCATCCGAGGGCGAGGACCAGGTGGCGGCCGAGTTCCGACGCCATCCCGTGGAGCTCCCAGGCGTGCCCGGGCTCAGTGGTGAAGGGCTTCTCGCACAACACGTGGGCGCCCGCCTCCAGCGCCGCTCTCACATGGTCGTAATGGAGCCCCGCCGGGCTGGCCACGACAACCGCGTCTAGGTCGAGCGCCAGCGCCTCCCGGTAGTCGTGGCTGACGTGTTCGAAGCCGAACCTGTCGCGCAGCATGGCCAGCGCCTCGCGGTTGGTACGGACGGCGCTCACCAGCTCGACATCGTCCCGGGCGGCCAGGATCGGGATGTGGTTGGCGATCGCCCAGGAGCCGGCGCCGATCACGCCCACCCGGACCCGGCGACCCGATCCCATGTGCCTATCCGTAAGGGTTGACGAACGGACTCTCGACCTCGAACGGCCTTCCCCCGTCGGCGAACTGGATCAGCTCGATCGAGATGTCGTCCGGGTCGCGCAGGTAGCAGGTGAGGGCGCCCTCGTACCTGCCCCAGGCACAGCGGACCGGCTCGGCGGATACGAACACCGCGTGGTCACGCATCCGTTCGTAGTCCCGGTAGATGTCCTCGGTCTCCAGGCAGAGATGGGTGTTCCCGGCGTTGTAGGTGGCCATGTCCACGCTGCCGGGCGGAGGGTTGTGGTACTGCAGCATCTCGAGCACCGAACCGCCCGGCAGCGCCCAAAAGGCGCCCGACATGTCACAGTTGGGATACCCGACGATCTTGCCTACGTAGTCCTCCACGTCGGCGGCTATCCAGGTGCCCTGCATGAACGGCTCCTCTTCGAGGAACCTGGTCCACCAGGGAACCGATACCCCCAGGTCGGTCACCGCCACCCCGACGTGGTCGATCGAAAGAAAACTCACCGGTCTACCTCCCTGGCCGTCCCATCCATCACCTCGGAGCGATGGCCCGCTGTCTACTGTCCATGAACAAGTTAGTAATGCTCGACAGCCGCTGCATGGTCCGGCGTACCATCCGACCGGATCCGGTCTCGATCCGCAACGACACAGGGCCACAACCGAGGAGGTCTACGGATGCCCAGCTTCGACCGCTCAGACGTACCCCAGGCCGCCCTGGAGTTCGTGGTCATCGCCGACACCCATCACCTGGTCGATCCGGGCATGTACTCGACCAAGGGCGATTCGGTCACTCCGGAGATCGTGCGCGAGTGGTCGGACCGAGGTGACTGGGCGCTGGCTCTTACCAAGGCGACCGAAACCGAGCTGGTCTTCCATGTGGGGGATCTTGCCCAGGAGTACCCGGGATCCCGGTTCTTCGACACCGGGAGGCGAGCCGCCGTAGCCCAGTTCGAGGAGTCGGGCCTAGAGGTCAACTTCGCGGCCGGCAACATGGACATCGGGGACAAGCCGGATCCCACGGTGCCCGCCGGCTGGGTGGAACCGGGATACCTGAAACGCTGGGACGAGGACTTCGGCAAGTCGTTCTACAGCCGGACCGAAGGCGATACGCACTTCGTCGTCCTCAACTCCCAGATCATGAACACCACCCTGCCCGAGGGGATAGAGCAGCGCGAGTGGGTGGAGGCCGACCTCGCCGCCCATGCCTCGCACCGGATCTTCCTGTTCATGCACCTTCCGCCATATCTCGTCGACGAGGACGAGCCCGGCCTGGGCAGCTACGACGTGCTCGGCAACCCGGACCGGACCTGGCTGCTGGACCTGTGCAGGCGCTACGACGTCGAGGCCTTGTTCAGCGGTCACACCCATTTCCAGGTCTTCAACCGAGCCGGCGGCACCCGCTTGTACACGCTTCCATCGACGACCACCACCAGGCCGGGCTTCTACGAGGCCTTCAACGTGTGTCCGCCCGACCGGGGATGGCTCGACACCACCAAGCTCGGTTTCTTCCTGGTCCGGGTCACCGATGACGCGACCTCGGTACATCTCATCCGCACCAGCGGGGAGACCCACGCCAACCACCCGGCCGGGTCCCGGATCCTGACCGGCACGACCGTCGATGTGCCCCACTCCCCCGCAGCCACCTACCTGCGACTGCCCATCACCAACCAGAGCGACGGGGCGATCTCCTATCCCAACCACGTGAGGCACCGGATCCGCGACGACTACCCGCTGCTCTCCTGCGTCGAGGCGGGTATCCGCCATGTGCGGTTCCCGATCCACGACCTCGATGTGGCCCTGCAGGCCGGACAGCTCGCCGCGTTGCGGAGTGAAGGGGTGCAGCTGACGGCCACCGTCCTGTGTCCGAGGCCCGGCGACATAGCCGCTGCGGCTCGGAAGGCCTCCGAAGCCGACTTCATCGAGGTCCAGCTGACCAACCGCTTCCTCCCGGAAGGCGAGGACCTGGAGGCCCTGGCGGCGCTGCGGGAAGCGGGAGTGGGCGTCGCGATGGCCCCGCTGGCGCTGGAGGACACCGGCAAGGTGCACCTGCGAAGCCGGACCGGCTTCCGGCCCCGGGAACTGCCGGACCTCGATGACATGCTGAGCGAACGTGGTGTCTACCTGGACCGGGCGGTCTGCACTGTCGACGACTTGGGATCGGTGTGGAACGAGGTCCTGGCCTTCGACACCCGGCTCGGCTCCGTGGGAGGTCTCGACTTCCTGGTTCCGCTGGGCGCCGACGATGAACGCAACGCCCTCGCGGCTGCCGAGGCGCTGTTCGCAGCCGCCACGATGCCCGGTTGCCGCGTCTATCTCGATCCGCTGCAGGATCTCGACCGGGTGACCAAAGTAGTAAACGGGCTGCTCGACCGGTTGTCGAACCCGCGCCCGGCCTTCCACGTGACGAGGGTGCTGAACACGGTGCTGTTCGGGAATGGTCGCAGACCGGGCAGCTACAAACCCGTGGATCCCGGCGGGCTAACCGGTGACACAGACGTACGGGTAATCAAGGATCGGAGGGCCGAGTTCTGGCTCGTGCCCGACCACGAGAAGTCCAGGGCTGCCGCGGCGCTACGGCAGAGGAAGAACGGCCATGAGCCGATCAGGCTGATCGACCCGGTCGCAGGAGTGTCATGGCGGAGGTCGCCCGAACTCGCGGCTGACCTAGTGGCCTCCCCCACAAGCGGCCCGATCCAGGTGGTCCAGGTTCCTGTGTAGTGACCTAAGTTGTCACATATTCCTTACTCTAGTCTCTATAGTAAGGAGATACTCACAGATCAAGGCAACAGATAGGACTGTAGTGATCGAGTCCACTATCACCGCGAGAGGGCAAACCACGTTGCCCAAAGCCGTGCGACAAGCCCTCTCGATCCGGGCAGGTGACCGTGTGCGCTACGTCATCCAGGATGATCAGGTTCGCCTGCTCGGAGTGCGTCCGATAAACCGCTTGTACGGGGTGCTGCAGCATCATGGCCCGGTGGCGACGCTTGCGGACATGGATGACGCCATCGCGGAGGGGGCATCCGGGGCGTGACAGCTATCGACACGAACGTACTAGTGCGCTACCTCGTACGAGACGACGCAAAGCAGGCGGAAGCAGCCCGAGAACTGCTGGAAGGATTGTCGAGGCAAGACCCCGGCTTCGTTTGTCGAGAGGTTGCGATCGAACTCGTATGGGTGTTAGAACGAGCCTATCGGTTCGGACGGGCCGAGATCGCGGATGTGCTGCTGGAACTGCTGGCGACAGATTGCCTGGTATTCGAGTCCGCCGACTATGTCATCAGCTCCGTGCTGCGCTATCGACAGGGCGGACCGGGTTTCTCGGATCTGATGATTCTCGCTGCGGCCCAACGGGCGGAAGCGCTACCACTGCACACTTTCGACGGTCGCCTCGCCGGAGTGGATGGGACCGCCCTGGTTCACACCTCACGGTCTTGATCGAAAGTCAGGTCGGATGGGTCGGACGGAGACACCTCAACCCGACGCGCTTCAGTACATGAGGGCGCCGCCCGTGACGCTGATGGCAGCGCCGCTTATGTAGCTCGCGTGATCCGAGGCTAGGAAGACAACCACCGAAGCGACCTCGGACGGTTGGCCCAGCCGCCCCAGCGGGCAGGCGGCTACTCCGGCCGCCACGACCTCCTCGGTGTTGTCGGTGTGCTGCATGGGGGTGTCGATCGGTCCGGGAAGGAGGGAATTGACGGTGATCCCGTGCGGCCCGTACCACCGGGCGAAGTCGCGGCTCATCGACACCATGCCGCCCTTGGCCGCCACGTAGGCGTGGGCACCCAGCCTGGTACCCCGGATGAAGCCAGGTGACGAGAAGTTGATGATCCTCCCACCCCGGCCCCCGGCGACCAGAGCTTGACCGAATGCCCTGCACAGGAAGAACCCCGCCTTCAGGTCCACGTCCAGCTGCAGGTCCCACTCCTCCTCGCCCACCTCGTCCAAGGGCTGGCGCCGCAGGACACCGGCCACGTGGGCGAGGGTCCACAGGTCCCCCAGGAATTCGGATGCCTCCTCCACCAGGCCGCCGAGCCCGGCTATGTCGCGGAGGTCGTAACGCCTCGCCCGGTGACGGGAGGGCCATGCCAACCCGGCGACCGTCTCGGCGACCGCATCCCCCTGAATGTCGACCGCGAACACCCGCGCCCCTGCCTCGGCGAAGGCTTCCGCGGTCGCCTTGCCGATCCCCTGGGCGGCGCCTGTGACCATGACCCCCCTACCGTCCAGCCCGGCGCCCACGTTCCAGACGATGATGTTGCCCCTTGTCTCAGGCGGTGGCGCCGGTGATGTGGGCCACCACTTCCTGTCGGGTTGTCTCCGACTTGGGCAGGTCCGCCACCAGCCGCCCCTGGCGGAGTATGAGCAGGCGGGTGCAGATCGACCACACGTGCTCCATGTTGTGGGAGATGACGATCATCGCCATGTCCGTCTCGGCCGATGACACCATCGCCCCGATCATCTCCAGCACGGCGGCCGCTTCCTTGACACCCAGCGCGGCTGTGGGTTCGTCCAGCAGCAGGAGCCTGCCGCCCCAGAACCCGGCACGGGAAATGGCCACCACCTGGCGTTGTCCGCCCGACATGGTCTCGATATCTGCGTCGAGGTTCGGGAACCGGGCGGGGAGGGCCTCGACCGCGGCCCGGGCTCTCTTCCGCATCAACCTGCGGTTGAGTATTCCCAGCTTCCCGCGCCACCCGCCCCTGACCACTTCGCGGCCCAGATAGAAGTTGGCCGGGATGTCGAAGATGTCGACCAGCGCGAGCTGCTGGTAGACGGTCTCGATTCCCTCGTCGCGAGCCTCCGCGGGCGTGGAGAACACCTTGCGGTCGCCGTGCAGGTAGACCTCGCCGGCGGTCGGGATGACGGCGCCGGCCAGGCATTTGACCAGGGTCGACTTGCCCGCCCCGTTGTCGCCGAGGAGGCCCACGATCTCGTCCCGGTCGAGGGTGAAGCTCACGTCGTCCAGGGCGCGTATGGTCCCGTAGTGCTTGGACAGACCCCTGATGTCCAGCAGTGGCGCACCCGCCACGGTGACGTAGCTCATGGCGCCGCTACCCCAGGCCGTCGCGGACGTACCTCTCCCCCGAACATCACACATCCATCCTGACTTCCGCCTCCCGCCGTCCCAACTGGTCGAACACGACCGCACCCAGCAGCAGGACGCCCCTCGACACCTCCTGCCAGAAGGACTGGACCTGTAGGAGGACGAGACCGTTGTCCAGCACCGCCAGGATGAGAATCGCCACCAGGGTTCCGATCACCGAACCCCTCCCCCCGTACAGGCTGGCGCCGCCCACGATCACACCGGTCAGGGCCAAGAACTCCATCCTCTCCCCGGTCGTGGGGGACACCGCACCCACCTGGGACACGACGATCATGGCGGCCAGGGCGACGGTCGCTCCGGTGAGGACGAACGCGATACCCACCTGCCTCTCGAGCGGGATCCCCGCCAGCCGTGCCGCCTGGGGGTTGGCGCCGATGGCATACATCTGCTGGCCGTACTTGGTGAGGCGCATGACCACGTAGAAGATCGCCACCACCAGCAGCAGCACGATCACGGCTACGGGTATCTCGATTCCCCACACCTCGAAGCGGGTCCGCCCCAGGAACCTGAACCCTTCGACACGGACGGCCCGCCCGTCCATCACGAGCTTGGAGGCCCCGCGGAAGGCGACGAGGGTGGCGAGCGTGGTGAGGATCGAGTTGACCCGGAACTTGATGATCGCCACCGCGTTGATGCCTGCGATCGCCATGGCGGCTGCTATCGCCGCGACGACTCCCCAAGCCATGCCGTAGTCCCTGGCGAACACCGCGAACACCGCTCCGGCGAACCCGATGGCGGATCCCACCGACACGTCGACCTGCCGGGCCACGAGCAGCAGGGTCATGGCGCTTCCGATGATGCCGATGACGGCCCCGTTGACCAACACGTTCACCAGGTTGGTGGAGGTGAAGAAGAAGGGGGACCGGATGGTGAAGAAGACACACAGCAGGATCAGGACGCCGACCCGCGCCTGCATGGCCGTGAACCGCACGCGCGACGTCAGCTTCGCCATCACCCCACCGGCCGGGGTGGCGCGGACTCGGTCCCCGTCGCCCCGGCCCCGGTCAGAACGTGCCTTGGCCACTGCCTAGAGCGATGCCTCGCCGGTCACTACCCGGCTGCTTCGGGGTAGGCGTCGGTCAGGTTGGAAGCGTCGAGGAACTGGTGATCGATGAAGATCTCCCGGCCCGGGTCATCACCCTTCGCCAACGCTATCGCCGCCGGCACCGCCAGGCTCCCGTACCGATCCGGGAAATACGCCACATCACCGATCCATTGCGGATTGTTCAAAATGTCCGGCCACGCCGAAGCGTCCGCCCCATGACCCACGATGAACACATGCTCACCCCGGCCCTGAGTCTCAGCCGCCGCGAACGCAGAAGCCGCATCCGGATCACCGAAACTCGACATCACCAGGATCACCGTCGCGTCCGGCACCGTCGTCAGAATGTCAGTGAACTGGCGCCGCACGTTCTCCAACGCATCCGAACCGCCCTGACGCTTGTCCACAATCCGGAACTTCGAATCCGGAACAGCCCCGCAAACACCCTCGAAACCCTCACGCGAGCCACCGGCCCGCTGAGCATTGATATCAGGCGAAGACAGGTTCTCGATCGACACGTACAGATCGAAATCGCAACCGAACTCCGACTGGGCGTAATCACCCAAACCAGCCCCGGCCACCAAACCGGCCTCGTAACCGTTCGACCCCACGAACACCCGCTCACACGGACCCTGCGGCACGTCCATCGTCACCGTCGGCAGATCACCATACGCCTCGCAAACCGCCTCAGCAGCATCAGGGAAGAACTGCCAGTTGATCACCGCGTCCAAACCCTGAGCATCCAAAGTCCGAGCACACTGGATCGCCGTATCCGTAGAGAAATTCGCATCACACTCGAACAACTCCACACCAGCCGCCGCAGCCGCATCACGAATACTCTCAGTCACGATGAACACGAACGGATCCGCATCACCACCCGAGATATAACCCAACTTGATCGGCTCATCAGCCATCATCGCCGGTTCCTCGGCCATGCCGGCTGCTTCGGGGTAGGCGTCGGTCAGGTTGGAAGCGTCGAGGAACTGGTGATCGATGAAGATCTCCCGGCCCGGGTCATCACCCTTCGCCAACGCTATCGCCGCCGGCACCGCCAGGCTCCCGTACCGATCCGGGAAATACGCCACATCACCGATCCATTGCGGATTGTTCAAAATGTCCGGCCACGCCGAAGCGTCCGCCCCATGACCCACGATGAACACATGCTCACCCCGGCCCTGAGTCTCAGCCGCCGCGAACGCAGAAGCCGCATCCGGATCACCGAAACTCGACATCACCAGGATCACCGTCGCGTCCGGCACCGTCGTCAGAATGTCAGTGAACTGGCGCCGCACGTTCTCCAACGCATCCGAACCGCCCTGACGCTTGTCCACAATCCGGAACTTCGAATCCGGAACAGCCCCGCAAACACCCTCGAAACCCTCACGCGAGCCACCGGCCCGCTGAGCATTGATATCAGGCGAAGACAGGTTCTCGATCGACACGTACAGATCGAAATCGCAACCGAACTCCGACTGGGCGTAATCACCCAAACCAGCCCCGGCCACCAAACCGGCCTCGTAACCGTTCGACCCCACGAACACCCGCTCACACGGACCCTGCGGCACGTCCATCGTCACCGTCGGCAGATCACCATACGCCTCGCAAACCGCCTCAGCAGCATCAGGGAAGAACTGCCAGTTGATCACCGCGTCCAAACCCTGAGCATCCAAAGTCCGAGCACACTGGATCGCCGTATCCGTAGAGAAATTCGCATCACACTCGAACAACTCCACACCAGCCGCCGCAGCCGCATCACGAATACTCTCAGTCACGATGAACACGAACGGATCCGCATCACCACCCGAGATATAACCCAACTTGATCGGCTCATCAGCCATCGCAGTAGTTTCCGGCGCCGCCGCCTCGGTAGTGGCGGGGGCTTGGGTCGCCACCGGCTCGGCGGTCTCGTCGTCGTCACCGCAAGCCGCGGCGAGGAGGAAGAAGACCGAGACGATCACCAACCCGGGTCTGAACCGATACCACGTCCCTCCGAGCATCTTCTACCTCCCATAGCGCTGGCGCAAGGCATCGCCAAGCCGCCTCAGACGACCAATTGACCGTAGCAGGGGCCTTCGGAACGGGGCCGTCCAGAAGCGTTCTAATCTTCCGGGCGTCGACCCACAGGGATTCAGCGGCGACGACCGCGGTGGTAGAGGTCGACGAAGTCGCTGACGGGATAACGGGCGATGGCCTCCCCTATGACCTCGAGAGGCAGGTCTTCGAGGCGGCGGAAGCGGACGCAACTCTTGCCCATGTCCATACGCTTGCCCGTAGCCCGGTACGCCTGCTCGAAGTCCTCACGGGCGGCCGGATCGGCGTAGACGCCCGACAGGTAGACGGCCATGTGCTGCTTCTGCGACGCAAGCGCCGCGTACATGAGCGGCTTCCCGTTGTAGGTGTCGGGCTGGATCGCGAGCGGCACCTCGTAGGAGACCATCCCCCAGCGCATCTCCTCCTCGTACCCCGCGGGAAGGTGGCCGAGGATGACCGACCGCACCGCCGAGATCGCCTCCCGCCGACCCTCAGGAAGGCTCGCCAGGTACTCCTCCACGGTCACGGCGTCCGATCTCATCGAGCAAGATCATAGAACCACTGCCGCTCTAGACCGGATGGCGGTATCTGGCGAGGTGCCGGGTAGGGGGAATGGCATCGGCCTTACTGGGAACGACCGGTTGTTGCCGATTCCGCGCAGATTTACAGTTTGCAGATACGCTGTCCCGCTAACGGCGCCGGTTCCCCTCCGTTCAACAGTCGCAACCGAACGGGGTCGCCGTAGCCGAGCCTGTCGGACACGAACTTCCAGGACCAACCCCCCGACGCCGAAACGCAGTTGACGGCGTCAAGGGGCCTGACGGCAGCCTCCCCGACCGTCAAGGCGGCGTTGATGTGGCGGGCAATAGCTTCGACAAGTTCAATTCCTAACGCTTCGTTGGGATTCAGATCGGTTAGCACAGTCAAGGCGTACGCCCCGCCGGCGGGCGTGTACACCACTCCCGTAGTTCCTGCACGCCACCCCCAAGTGCCACGTGCCGGATAGAAGCCGTTTTTCAATGCTGCCCTGTGGTTGGCAGGCAAGCCGGCGGAAACGCCCCAGCTTTGTATCATGCCGACGGAGGACATCCACTCCCACGCTGTCTCCCTGGAAGAGCGGTTCAGCGGCCCACCCCCTATCAATGTTTGACCGACAAGTCGGGTGCGATCGGCTGCGGTGGTGACCGTGGCGCCGTAACGAGCAGAGTGAACGGTGTCGGTCAAGCCAAACCGGGTATCCAACTGCTCCATGCCGTTGGCGCCGCCAACAGCGGTGTAGAGCTCGGACGCCGGCGGGGAATTATGGCTGTGATGCATCATCAACCTGACGTTGTTCCGTTCCCTGATGGTCAACTCCCGTCCGGTCTCCTGCGTCAACAACAGGAGCCCCGCCAGAATCTGGGCCTTCATGACACTCGCGGCGGTCAGTCGCAGTTCAGGGTTCAAGCTATACACACATCCGGTGCGGTAATCGCGCACGGAAGCCGTGAAGCGGCTGGTCGGATACGATGCAGTTAGTTCGTTTACGAACCCACTCTCGAAAACGCTGCTGCAACGATTGAACAGCACATCACAGTTGACCGGTACCCAACGGCTAGGTCCTGTCGGGCTACCCGCATCTACGGGACCACTCGACACCAAAGCGTCTTTGCGACCCCGGAGAGAGTGACTCGGAACCTCGTGGCGGGATCTTGGAACGAGAAAACCGGTGTCAACTGCTCTGACCGGTTCGTTGCTGCCGACATCCCAAGCTTGCCCGATGGGTTCACTCGGCTCAAACGAAGACTTGGCCATGACAGTCAGAAAACAAGATGGTTCGGGGTCAGCCTGGGGTCCTGCTCCGGTTGCGTCTGCCGGAACAGCGACAAACAACATCAACAAGGCTCCCACAAACACGCACCACACCACAGGCTTGGTCACGACGCCCCTGTCACCCACTTGCCGGCAACCGCTGGCGCCCACAGTACCGGCCGCTCCGGAGTGAAGCCGGCGGTCCGGGCGCCGACCTTCCTTACGGCTCGAGGCCCAGGAGTTTCTCGGGATTGGCCCTGACCATCTTGCGGATTTCCTCGGCCGCTAGGCCCAGGTCCAGGAGGCAGGCGATGAACTCGCGCGGGCCTTCGACCGGCGCCGGCAACGTGTAGCCACCGAAGTTCGATCTCATCGAGACACATCTATAAGAGCTGCACCGGAGTGTTACCGAAGGCTCGGCACCACGGGATGCTATGCCGTATACGAATTCCGAGTCGAAGTAGCCCGCCTAGCCGCGGAGCCGAGTAGGGACGACAGTCACGGTCTCAGCGCGGTCAGGGGCACCACCGCCACGCCGTCGTCCGTCTGGTAGCCGGGTCCGAACGCCGTCAGCACGATCAGCCGGGCCGGCTCGCCGCGCCGGGCCGTGTCCACCCGGGAACGCATGGCTCGCAGTGAGTCCATGGCCCTCCTGATGGCCGCCGCCCCTCCGAGCTTGATCTCCACCGCAGCCCAACGACCGTCAAGACCGTCGATAACGGCATCAGCTTCCAGGTTGCTCTCATCCCTGTAGTAGTACAGATGCGCTCCCATCGCCTGCGCGTAAACCCGAAGGTCGCGTACCGCCATCGACTCGAACAGCAGGCCCATCATCTCCAGATCGCGCTCCAGAAACACCGGGGAGCCTCGCAGCGCGGCAACTGCAAGCGCCGGGTCGGCGAAGTACCGCTTGGGGGTCTTCCTCAGGCGGGACGCTGATCTGAGATGAGCGAACCAGGCCGGCAGTGGCTCTATCACGAATAGGCGGACGAGTTCGTCCAGGTAGGCCCCGATGGTTGAACGAGCCGGTTCTCCTGCACCCGCTTCCGCTAGATCGGCCCGCAGAGTGGCGATGGAGGCTGTGGTGGCCTCGTTACGAGCGAGAGACGCGAGCAGGTCCATCACCATCCGCGGGTTGCGCCTAACGCCCGCGACACGGGAGATGTCGATGCGGGCAATGTCGCTCAGGTAGTCACGGAGACGAGCCTGCGCGGTGCTCGCGGGCATCCCAATCATGCGAGGCCACCCGCCGCGACAGATGAGGGATGCCACATCGCTGATCGTCCGCTCCGTGTCCGGCACCCGGCATCGACCACCCGCCAAGAGCGAAGACAGCGACACGTCGCCCGTGGAGTCACCGGATTCCCACAACGCCATGGGTCGCATACGTACTCGGGCAACCCGCCCCGCGCCGGAGTGCTCGGTGAGATCGTCCGGGGGGTTCTGAGAGCCCGTGAGTAGGAAGTGTCCGAACCCTCCCCGCCGGTCGCAGGCGCGACGCATCGGATTCCAGATGCCGCGAACCAGTTGCCACTCATCCAACAAGCGCGGTTCCTCGCCCGCCAGAATCGAGTCAGGATCCACTTCTGCGGCCATGCGAAGGGCCTCGGATCCGTCTAAGAAAATCTCGCTGCGGGCGAACCTCTGCCCGGTCCAGGTCTTGCCGCAGCCTCGCGGGCCCTCTATGAGCACCGCGGGTGACGAGGCCAGAGCTGTGGCTACCTCGGCGTCCACCGCTCGATCCAGGTAATCGGGATTGCCGGGACGGACCACGATTCCTCCACAGGCGTGATTGGCAAACTACATCTTGGGATAACCCTACACTTCACTTTGCGGGCTATCTGCAATTCAATTTGCGGAGTTCTTGGACTCCACTTTGCGTGACTGGTGGTCGTTCGAGCGGAGTAAGAGCGGAAGGAGCGGGCCAACCTCTAAGGATCGAGGCCTAGGAGCCTCTCGGGATTGGTCCGAACCATCTTGCGGATGTCCTCGGCGGGAAGGCCCAGGTCAAGGAGGCAGGCGATGAACTCGCGCAGACCTTCGACCGGCGCCGGCAACGTGTACCCGCCGAAATCCGTCGCCAGGATGCAGTGATCCGTACCCACCTGCCGGATCTGCTCGGCGGCCTTCCGGATACCACCGCTCGCCTCCCCCGTCATCTCCTCGTCCGCCGCGTACTCCAACTCGACGTAGTAGTGGGTCTTGGGAATCGACGTGGTGTGCGTGTAGGCGCCCAGGGTGTACTCGATGAAAGCGCCCCTCCGGGCCATGTACCGGAGCTGGTCGGTCGAAGCGACCTGGGTGACGGCGGTGGCTACCAGCACGTTGCCGATGCCGTACTCGTGGGCGAGTTCGACCAGGCGGATGGCCTCCTCGGGCGAGACATGGCCCGTGTTCAGGAAGACACGGGGATGGTCCGAGATCACGCTCAGTATCTCGTCCAGTTCGGGCCCGACCGGCCCCTTCACGGGGATGCGGATGGCCCGATCCACCTCCTCCCGCCTGAACTCCGGGTACAGGTCCTGCAAGGGCGTGAACTTCCCGTCCACGATCCGGCCCTCCCGGGAGGCCTGGTAGTAGGTGGAATGGGCACCGAGGCTGACAAACCTGGCGCCATCGCCGTACCCGATCGCCGTCTTGACGGCCCGAGGGTTCAGGCCGCCGTACGCGGTGTTGAGGATCAGACCGCCGTAGACGGTGAAGTCGGGAACGGCCCGGTTCACGATCCAGGCGATCCCGTTGGTCATCTGGAAGACATCCATCAGGACGATGGCCCCCATGCCGGCGTCCCGGGCCTCGATGGCCGCCTCGATGGGGTCCAGCCGTCTCGGGCTGCTGGGCAGGTGCGGCGTGGCGTGGACGTGGATGTCGATGGCGCCCTCGAGAAGCTGCCGGGACAATTCGAAGGAACGGTTCTCGGGCAACATCGTGCGGCAGTCCTGTCCGGGTCAGCCGCCGGGCTGGTTCACCAGGTGGGTGGCGGCGTTATCGAAGTGGTCGAACATGGCTGCCCGGATCTCGTCAGGGAGCGGGCGTCCGGTGCCGTCGGCCAGGGTTGCCACATCGAGAGAAGCCGTCATATGAACCATCCATGCGTCACGCTCGGCCGGACCGATGGCGAAGGGCATGTGGCGCATCCGCAGGCGGGGATGGCCCCGCTCCTCGCTGTAACGCGGCGGTCCTCCCCAGTACTGGGCCAGGAACCCGGCCAGGCGCTCGCGGGATCTCCGCAGGTCCCGCGGATACATAGGCCTGAGCAGCCGGTCTCCCTCCACGGCGTCGTAGAAACGGTCGACGAGATCGTCGAAGAATCGCTGGCCTCCCACCGTCTTGTAGACGGTGGGAGGAGCCTCGGTCGCCTCTCGTAGTGATCCGCGCAGGATCACCCTCGTCGGCTGACCAAAGTCGCCTTCCACGTTGCCCGGCTCGCTCACCTGCCCAGCCTAATTAATCGGTGCTCATCGGCCCTATGCAGCTGCCGCGGGATGGGACACCGGTGTCGAACGCGCGACTTACGGAAGGGTGCCGAGGGCGCCGGCTCAGATGGGGAAGAAGACCGGTACGAGAGCGACCACTATGCCCAGGACGACAACGGTCAGGGGGGTACCGACCCGGGCATAGTCGATTGCCCGGTAACCACCCGCGCCCATGACGAGGAGGTTGGCCTTGTGGCTGAATGGAGTCATGAAGGCGGCCGACGCGGCCAGGCTCACCCCCATCATGGCCGCGTAGGGGTTCATTCCCAGCTGAGCAGCCGTTTCGAGTGCGACCGGCGCCAGGAGGACCACCGCCGGTGCGCCGTCAAGGGCCTGGCTGAGAAGGCTGGCCAGCACCACCAGGGCGATGAGGATGGCGAGATGGCCCATCGGCCCCAGCCATTCCCTGACCCTGCTGACGAGGAGCAACGCCGCGCCGGTGCTCTCCATGGCGATCCCCACCGGCAGGACCGCCGCCACCAGGAAGATGGTGCGCCACTCGATGGCCCGGTATGCCTCCTCCATCGTGACGGTGCCGAACAGCAGCACCAGGCTGGCCGCGACGAAGGCCGCCACGTGGATCGGCTGGATGCCCAGCACCACCATCGCGACCATCAGCAGCAACGCACCCAGGGCGATCGGGGCCTTCTTGGGACGGCGAGGCCGCATCCCCGCCGGTGAGAGCACTACGAAGTTGGCGTCGGAGCCGAGAAGACGGATCCGTTCCCATGGACCCTGCACCAGTAATCCATCACCGAAACGGAACGCCAGATCGGCGAGGTCCTCGTAGATGGAGCGGCCGTCCCTCCAGACCGCCAGCAACTGGAGGCCGTAACGATCCCGGAACTGCAGCTCGCGTGAGGTCTTGCCCTCGATCGCCGAGCGGGGCGCCAGCGCCACCTCGACGATGCCGAATTCCTCCGATTGGAGCTCTCCCTCACCCACCCGGGAATCCACCTCTACGTCGCCCAGGCGGACCAACCGCTCGAACCGGGCCGGCTCGCACGCCACCAGCAGACCATCGCCGGCCTCGAGCACATCGTCGGGACGCACATCGAGACGGGTGACATCATCGCGAATGATCCCTCCGACCGTGACTCCCACCAGTTCGCTCAGCCGGCTCGACCCCACCGTCGATCCCGCCAGCGAGGAGCCCTCCGGGACCCGGAGCACCGAGAGATGGCCCTCGAAGGCCTGCATCGCCGACAACCCCAGGTCCTTCACCAGGAAGTTCGGGTCGGGTTGCATCTCCAGCAACTGGGAGCGGGGTCCGATGGCGATCACATGATCCCCGGCGTGGATGGTCCGGGATGCCAGGTTCTCCCGCATGACCTCCCCGTCCCGCTCCACCCCCACGATCACCGCCTCGTAACTATCCCTGAAGCGCGCCTCCCGCGGGCTCTTTCCTGCCAGGACGGACAAGGCGGGAACCTCGAACCTGATGGCCGTGAATCCCCGTATCGGCCTCGGGAGCTGGCGGGTCGAGGTCGGCTGGAGCTCCACTTCCCCGACCCGCAGCAGGTCCTCGAGGTCCCGCAGCCTTCCCTCCACGAGGAGAACGTCACCGCCCCTGAGAAGGGTGTCGGCCGTAGGGGAGAGGTGCTTGGCGCCCCGGTGTATGGCTACCACCTTGATGCCGAGGGCGCCGGATAAGTGGGCGTCGGCCAGGGTGACGCCGTCCATGGCGGACGGCTGGGGAATGCGGATCGTGAACAGGCGTTCCTCGAGTTGGTAAATGTGGGTCAACTCATCCGCCTCCGACTCGGTGGGACCGGCCTGACGGTCGGGAAGGAGCCTCCGGCCGACCGTGATCATGAACAGGATCCCGGCGGCGAGGAGGACCAATCCGATGGGTGTGAAGTCGAACAGACCGAACGGCGCCAGGTTACGTTCGGCGATGATCGAGGCGGCAACGATGTTGGGCGGGGTGCCCACCATGGTGGTGGTACCGCCCAGGATCGACCCGAACGCGAGCGGCATCATGAGACGGGAGGCCGGTAGCCCCGCCCTCCGGGCGATTCCGGCCACGGCCGGCATCAGGACCGCGGTGGCGGCGATGTTGTTCATGAACCCCGAGAGGATGCCCGACACCAGCATGAGCGTGATGATCAGCGGGACCTCCCTGCTACCTACCAGGGTGTAGACCTTGGACGCCACGATGTCGGCGACACCCGTGTAGAGCAGCGCGGCGCTGATGATGAAGATGGCCAGCATCGTGATCACAGCCGGCGAGGCGAAGCCGCTGAAAGCCTCCGTAGGCCCGACGTACCCCCCCAGGATCAGCACCCCCAGCCCTAGGAACGCAGTCAGATCCACCGGAAGCCTGGCGGTCAGGAAAAGGTAGGCCATCGCCACCAGCAGCAGGATCAGGAATCCGATCTCCCAGGTCACGAGGTAACTCCCGCCGCACTCGCCGGGTCGTCAGGTCTGGATGCGAAGTGCTCCATCGTCCAGCCTCCGGTGTTTCCGCCGCTCCGGTTCATCCGTCCGATCAGAACGACCAGAGCCGGGGGATGAAGATCACCGACAGGATCCAGAAGATGATGCTGAGGGGCACACCGGTCCGCAGGAAGTCCGTGTACCTGTAGCCACCCGCGTTGTAGATCATCGTGTTCGTCTGGTAGCCCACCGGCGTGGAGAACCCGGTCGAGGCGGCGAAGGTGATCGCCATCAGGAAGGGCCGCGGGTCGACGCCGATCTGCTCCGCAGTGGAGATGGCTATGGGCGCGAGGAGAACCGCGGCCGCCGCGTTGCTCATCGTGTCGGTCATCACCGAGGTCATCAGGTAGATCACCGCGAGCACGGCCACCGGCCCCATGCCGCCTACCACCCCTACGGCCCGTTCCGCTATGAACCCGGCCGCGCCGCTGGTCTGCATGGCTATTCCGAGCGGAAGGATTCCGGCGAGAAGGAAGATGACCTGCCAGTTGATGGCCTGGTACGCCTCGTCCAGTCTCAGCACGCGGGTCAGCAGCATGGCCAGGCAGCCGAGCAACGCCGTTACGAGAATCGGGAACACATTGAAAGCCGCCAGCCCGACGACAGCCACGAGGATCGCGATCACCAACGGGGCGCGGTGCCGCAGGACCGTCCCCGGAACCTCGTCGAGCACGATGAAGTCGCTGTTGCGTCGCAGCGCCCTGATCTGCGCCTCGTGTGCCTGGATCAGGATCACGTCGCCGAGGCTTAGGCTGACCGAGCTGAGCTGGTCGTGAATCGTCTCGCCCCGGCGCTGCATCGCCAGTACCAGCGACTTGTAGCGGTTCCGGAAGTCCAGTTCCTTGAGTGTATGGCCGATGAGCTCGGACCCCGGAGCGACCAGGGCCTGCACCAGACGCAGGTCCTCGGTCTGCAACGTCTCATCCCGCAGTTCGAAATCGACATTGAGTTCCAGGCCCATGGAATCGCGCAGGCGGATCAACTCGTTGATCTCGCCGCGCACGAGGAGCACCTGATCCGGTTGGAGAACCTGCCGGAGCGGCGCCCATCCGGCATCCCCGATGTGCAGAACGCGTAGCACGGTGACGTCGTGTTCCTCGCCGAGGCGGCTCTCGAGCACGGTCTGGCCGACCAGCGGCGAGTTCTGCCGGACCCGCATCTCGGTGACGTACTCGCCCAGGTTGTACGTGCTGGCGAGCTCGCTCACCTGGCGATCAGGAAGAAGCCAGCGGCCGGCCACCAGGAAGAAAGCGACTCCGGCCACGAAGAGGATCAGGCCCATCCGGCTGAACTCGAACATGCTGAACGACCCGTACCCGGCCTGCTCCGATATAGAGCTGACCAGCAAGTTGGTGGAAGTACCGATCAGCGTGCAGACGCCCCCGAACTGCGATGCGTATGAGAGCGGGATCAGCAGCTTGGAGGCGGAGATCCTGCGCCGGTTGGCGAGGATCGTGACCAGCGGGATGAACACGGCCACCGCCGCCGTGTTGTTGACGAAGGCCGACATCACCGTGATTGTGCCCATCACGACCACCAGCGCGGTGTAGTGGTCCTTGCCGAAACGGACCATGATCCGGCCTACCGCCGCCGTGGCCCCGGTTTTCTGGAGGCCCGCACTCAGGATGAACATGGCAGCCACCGTGAGGGTCGCGGGATTGCTGAATCCGGAGAATCCCTCCTGAGGCGTGACCAGACCCAGGCCGAGCAGGGCGCCCAGACCGAGCAGAGCCACCATGTCGAGCGGGTACTTCTCGGCAACGAACAGGGCGACCGTTCCGGCGAGAATGGCAAGAACCAGAACCGCGTCCAGCGACATATCCGGTGCTTACTCGGGAGATCGATCGGATGGGAGCGGGGTCATGACTCCTCCCCTGCAGGTTCCAGCCCACGCGATACCGGGCCGGCGGCTCGCTTCGGCGCCTGGAATCCGACTCCGGATACCTTATCACGGGCTCGTCGTCGCCGAACGCGCCCGCCGGTGTGTCAGAATCGGACTGAGCCACGGCGAGGACAGGTATGCCCAGTGACAACGCTCCCACACTCAGGATCGGCTTGCTGGCCGTCTACTTCGGGTTGTTCGATGCGGCCATGCCGCCCGAGTTCCGGCAGGAGCGAACGGCATTCGCCGAGGCCTTGCGGACCCGGCTCGAGCAGTTCGGATCGGTCATCTACCCGGGGGTGGTGGACAATGACGAAGCGGGGCGGGAGGCCGGCGTGCTGTTCGCCCGCTCCGACGTCGACGTGATCGTCTTCGCGCCCACTATGGCCGCCCCGCCCAGCTACGGATGGGAGGCGATCCGGAATCTCCCCCGGGTGCCGGTGGTGGCGGTCGGGGCGCAGGAACTCATCGAGGTGCCGGACGACTACGCCACCGAGGAGGCCACCCGCAGGAGCCTGACGGTCGGTCTGGTCATGTTCACGAACGTGCTGGTCAGGATGGGCCGGCAGTTCACCACGCTGGTCTCTTCGGTCATCGGGGACGAGCTCGACACCGTCCTCGGCGAGACGCTGAGAGCAGCGGATGCCGCCGCCACGGTCACCAAGTCCCGGCTGCTCGCCATCGGCAAGCCAATCCCGGGCTACATGGACGTCGAGGTCACTGGCGAGCAGCTGGTCGGTCTGGGAGTCGAGGTCATCGACGTCGACCCGCCGGGGATCGCGGCGGCGTTCGGTGCGGTGGCCGAAGGCGAGGTGTCCGCTCTCGTCAGCGAGCTGCGGGACCGGTTCGAGGCCGGCCGGGTCGACGACCAGGTCCTTGCCCGCTCCGCCCGGCTCGCTCTGGCCATGAAGGAGCTGTGCCACCAGAACGACGCCAACGCCGGGGCGGTCAACTGCCACGGCGACGCGCTCCGCTGGAATCCGGAAGTGGGTGTGACCGCCTGCCTGGGAGTGGCCTTGTGCGCCGAGGCCGGGTTGCCCTTCGCCTGCACCGGCGACATTCCTACCGCGATCGCTCTGGCCATCGGGAAGCGCCTGGCCGGATCGGCCCTCTACTGCGAGCTTTACCAGGTCGACTTCCCGGGGAACTGGATACTGGTGGCCAACGGCGGAGAGGGCGACCTCACCATCCGGGCGGCGTCGTCCGGCGTGACGCTGCTCCCCGAGGACCACTACATGGGCGACCACGGACCGGGGACCGCGGTGGCGTTCGAGCTCCCGGAAGGGCCGGCCACGCTGATCAGCCTGAGCCCGGTCGATCACAGCGACGGATGGGTCCTAGTGGGCGCCGAGGGCCGGATCCTCGACTCGAAGCACCACGCCATGGAGGGGCCCAACGGGATGTTCCGGTTCGACTCGGGAGAAGTGGCCGGGGCCTACGCCCGATGGTGCGAAGCGGGCGCCACCCACCACGCCGCCGTGCTGCCGGGCCACCAGGGCGATGTGCTACGCCGGACCGCCGGGATGCTGCGGATGACCTATACCGCCGTGTAGGAAAGCACCCGGAAGCGATGGACCGATTGATCAATCGGCACCCAGTGGTCCGTCCGTGTGATGGCGGTGTGGTATGGCCGCCAGAGCACCCGGTTGTTTCGCAGACAGACCACTAGCCGGGAACGGATCATCCGCAGGCTTGCTCCCGGCACTCCTATACAATGTCGGGGCCAACCAGAGGGTTGAGGAGGCAGACGTGTGTTTCGACCAGGACTCCGCTCCTCCCATACCCAGGGGCGACCGGGAGGCACATGGCCGCGATCTGGTGCTGACCGCTCGGGACGGCAACCGGTTCTCCGCATTCGAGGCCACCGGAGCCACGCCCTCGACGTCCGCGGTGGTGGTCCTGCCCGACGTGCGGGGCCTGTTCCGGTTCTACAAGCAACTGGCCCTTCTGCTCGCCCACGCCGGCCACGATGCCGTCGCCATCGACTACTTCGGGCGCACCGCCGGGCTCGGCGAGCGACCCGACGACTGGGACTTCTGGCCCCATGTCCACGACACCACTTTCGCCGGTATCCGGGACGATGTGGCCGCAGCCGTCTCCCATCTCCGGGCACCCGATCCTGACCGGACGGTCTTCACCCTGGGGTTCTGCTTCGGCGGATCCGCTTCCTGGCACCAGGCCGCCAACGGGCTCGGGCTCGCCGGCGCCATCGGCTTCTACGGCAAACCCCGCCGCCCGGAGGAGACCGCCGGGGCCATAGATCGGGTGGCCGGCATGGCCTGCCCGATACTGGCGCTAATGGGCGGAGACGATCCCAGCATCCCGCTCGAAGATGTCTGGAGGTTGGAGAATGCCCTGGCTGGAGCCGAAGTTCCCCACGAAGTCGTGGTGTACCCCGGCGCTCCGCACTCGTTCTTCGACCGAAGGCACCGCGAGTTCGAGAAAGACTCGATCGACGCCTGGGAGCGGGTGCTGGCCTTCATCGCCGCCAATTCGTCCCGGGGAAGGTAGGAGGGTATGTCAGACGTGATCGAGACCCGAGGTCTCACGAAGTATTACGGGGACACCGCCGGCATCGTCGACCTGGATCTTGCCGTCGAGGTGGGAGAGGTATTCGGCTTCATAGGCCCCAACGGCGCTGGCAAGACCACCACCATCCGCCTGCTCCTCAATTTCCTGCAGCCGACCAGGGGGTCGGGAACCGTGTTCGGCATGGACATGACGTCCGACTCGGTGGCCATCAGGAGCCGCGTCGGGTACCTGCCGGGGGATCTGGCTCTCTACCCGTCGATGACCGGGCGGGAGTTCCTCCTCTACTTCAGCCGGCTCCGGGGTGTCGACACCGCCGCAGCCACGACCCGGCTGGCCGAGCGGTTCGAACTGGACCTGGACAGGCGCATCAAGGAGTACTCGAAGGGCAACCGCCAGAAGGTGGGACTCGTCAACGCGTTCATGCACGAGCCGGAACTGTTGATCCTCGACGAGCCGACCGGCGGCCTCGATCCCCTCATGCAACAGGAGTTCGCGACCCTTCTCGGCGAGGTTCGGTCCGAGGGCCGCACCGTGTTCCTTTCCTCCCATTACCTGCCCGAGGTGGAACGGATCGCCGATCGGGTGGGCATCGTCCGCCAGGGTCATCTGATCGCGGTGGACACCCTCGACGGGTTCCGAACCAGGATCCAGTCCAACCTGTCGATCGAGTTCGCCCGCCCAGCCGACCCGGCCGGCTTCACTGGCCTCCGGGGCGTCACCGCGGTCGAGGCCCACGATGGCGGCACGCTGTTGCGCCTGAGTGTTTCTGGAGCTCAGGACGCGGTGATCCGGGCGGCTGCGGACGCCGGAGCGATCGCCATCCACACCGATGAAGCCGACCTCGACGACGTCTTCCTCTCCTACTACGGGCAAGAAGATCCCGAATCCGGACGGGGAGGAAGCGCCCATTGACCACCGCCATCCTGGCCAAGAGCCTGCGGGACCGGCGCCGGGCCCTGATCGGCAACAGCCTCGGCCTGGTGGCTCTGGTCGTCTGGCTGGGAGCGTTGTTCCCGATCCTGCGGGACAACCAGGGCTTCAACGACATCATGGAGCAGGTCCCACCGGAAATGTTCGCTGCTGTCGGAACCGACCTGGCCACGTTCCTGACGGCGGCCGGGTTCCTGTCGGCAGAGTTCTTCGCGCTGTTCGCACCGCTCCTGATCCTCATCTTCGTGATCAGCGCGATGGTTGCCGAGACCTCCACCGAAGAACGGGAAGGTCTGATGGACATGGTGCTGTCCAATCCGGTATCCCGGCGGCGGGTCTTCCTCGAGAAGGCGGGCGGCGTGGCGGCGGCCACGCTGCTGATGGTGACAGTGATAACCGCGGCCCTCCTAGCCGTGAATCCCGTATTCGGACTGGACCTGCCCGTCGTGGGTGTGGTGGCGGCCGGCCTGTCGCTCTGGCTGCTCGGTACATCCTTCGGCGCGGCAGCCCTGCTGGTAGGGGCGTTTACGGGTCGGTCGGCCACCGCCGGCGGGATGGCCGGGTTGCTGGCACTCCTGGCGTGGTTCGTGACCAGCTTCTCCGGCCTGTTCCCCTGGCTGGAGGGTGCGGGAGGGCTAAGCCCGTTCACCTGGTACCGGGAGCCCAACCCGCTGGTCACAGGTTTCGGCGCCGGTCACCTGTGGCTGCTTATAACCACCGCCATCCTGCTGGTGGTCGCGGTGCTGCTGTTCGACCGGAGGGACATCGCCACGGAGCGGGCAGCCCTGCCTGATGTCAAGGTCCGGCGGCGAGCGCGGCGCCGGGCTCGGCAACCACGGGCGGCGTGGCTCCTCACCGATCCGTTCCGCAAGGTCATCTGGGATCGTCGCCGGTCCGTCTGGGGGTGGGGAGGGGGCCTCGGCCTCCTGTCCCTCGCCATGTTTTCGGCGTGGCCGGCCCTCGCTCAGGATGCCGAAGCGCTGGCAGCGCTGATCACCTCCATGCCCCGGGAAGTGTTCGTCATGTTCGGCATGACCAATCCGGATGCGATCGTCACCCCGGCCGGGTTCGTCTCATCGCGCAGCTACCAATCGATCGGCCCGATAGTGGTGATCTTCTTCTGCGTGCGCGGCGTGTCGATGGCCTTGGTCCGCCAGGAGGGCTCCGGGGTGCTCGACCTGGTGCTGGCCCACCCCGCCTCCCGGAGTCGCACCGTTGCCTCCAAGCTGGCGGCCGTCGCCTTCTCGGCGGGGCTGGTGGTGCTGATCCCAACCGTCGTGGCTCTGCTGGCTGACCGCCGGTGGGAGACCGGACTCGGAGTCGGATCGATCCTGGCGGCCGGCGCCGGGCTGTACCTGCTCGGCCTGTTCTTCGCCGGACTGGCGCTCCTGCTGTGGGGGTTCAAGGGCACGTCTTTGCCGGCCGTCCGGATCGCCGGCATCGCAGCCCTGGCAACCTTCCTGATGAACGGCTTGGGCGCCCTGGCGGATGGCCTCCGACCGATCCGGTTGGTCTCGCCCTTCTACTGGTACTTCGGAGACGATCCACCGCTCGCCAAGGGGTTCGAACCGTCCTACTTCCTGTTGCTGGCCGGGACGGTTGCCATGGCGTGGCTGGCCATAGCCCGCTTCCGGCGGCGGGACACCAGCGTCTGATTGCCGCTCAGATACCTCTCTGGAGCAGGGCCTCGAGCCTGGCGAGCCTCTCGCCGTGATCTTTAAGGGTCGCGACCACCTCGGACACGTCAGACCGGAGCGCCTTGATGTCGGATCGCAACCATAAGAACATGAGTCCCAACAGGACCCCGACAACACTTATGACCGACGAGAGCAGTGCTTCCATATAGGGTAATAGATCACAACATCATTCCAAGTGTCAATACCTGGTTTTCGCGTTCTCTTCGTTTCCTACTCGGACGTGATCCGTCGGGCCCGGGCCGCGAGATGAATGATCAGGACACCCGGGTGAAGCCGATCCCGAGGAAGCGGGCGACGACACCTACCTCAGCAGCCAGGGATCCCGGGGCGGCCGCGCTGTGATGGTTGGCGCCGGCCAGCGCCCAGCGACGCCATGCCTCGCCCACCGGCTGCCCGCCCGCGAAGCGGAAAGCGCCTCCCACCGTGGGGCTGTCCGGGAACGACCTGCCGGTGATCTCTCCCTCGGCGGCGATGAGCCGGAAGCCGCTCGGCTCGTCGTGGTGGGGGGTGAACCCCACCAGGGTGGCCGGGCCGGGCGGCAACTCGAACCAGGCGCTGAGGCCTGTCATAGGGTCCGACCGGAACCACGGGTTCGGCTGCAGCCGGGGACGGGTGCCGTCACCGCACCAGCCGAGATCGTGCTCCCCTGAGTTGGCGATGGCCGCCTCGCCTGTCTCGAAGTCGATCGCCTCGATCTCGTGGTACAGGGCCGCGCCACCCAGCCGCTTGGCGACCAGCATTGCCACCGCGGTGAGCACGTCGCCGGCGCAGGCCCACGGCACGCCCCTCGTCGTCTCCCGGCCGATGCCGAAGCAGGGGGTGACCCCCGGCTCCTCGCCGAACCTGATCTCCGCCACGTGGCAGTTCATGGCCCCGGCATCGAAGTTGCGGGCCCTATCCAGTTCCTCCACCGCCGCCGCCAGCCGCAGAGAGCGCGTCCTGCCCTCCCGGTCTTCCGTCGCGTCCTCGTACGTGCTCGCCAGCTCGGCCTCCAGTCCCGACACATCGGAAACTCCCAGGTAGAGAGTCCGGATCTCGGCCGGATCGACGGGGATGAGCTCGATGCCGGTGGCGGCCCTCAGGACCTCATCATCGATATCAACGCAGTCGTATCCGTCGATGGGACGACCCACCCGGGCGATCCGCGCCGATGCCAATGAGCGGGCCACCGCAGCCGCGCCTGCCGTTCTCGCCAGCTTCTCGACGGCCGGCTCGTCGCGTATCCCGCCCACCACCAGCTCGAACGGCCTTCCCGATCGGACCAGCAGGTTGGTCAGCATGGGCGTGCCCACCGTCGCGCCCATCGTGGTGATATCCGACTGGTCGAACCCCGCCCGGAGCCTCCGGTTCTGCTGCACCGCCCACACCACCACCGGCAGGTCGCCCAACCGATCCAGCGCCGCCATGGCGTACGTGGGAGGGACTGCCATCGACTGCGCCACCACGAGCACCTGCGCGCCGGCAGCCCCGATCTCTTCCGCTGCCGTGGTCCCCGCCTCCGGCGAGTCGACCATGCCCGACCACACCACATCGACGCCCGCCCCCTGCAACCGCTCGACCACTTCGTCAAGCAGGCCCCGCCGTTCGGAGCGGAAGGATGCCCCCCCGGCACTGGACTCCCAGAACTCCCAGTACGGAAGCATCACCGCACCCGAGACCCTGGCTCTCATGGTGTCCTCCATGGCATGGCGGACAGGGTAGGGCATGGAAGGCATCCGTGACCGACCCCTACCCTCGACCGTCGTGCCGGAACGCGTGATCGGGGCGCCTTGCAGTACGGTGACCCGCAACCTCGCCACCGAGGTCGTACTCGAACCAGACGATGACCCGGTGCCGCTCCCGAGCGTCGTGCAGCTGGATTCGACTTTCAACGTCTCGGTATCCCGTCTCGGTCGGCTCAGCGGCGAGCGGATGCGCCAGGTCTGCACCGCTTTGGCCACAGCCGTAGGAGGGTGCTGAAAAAGGCGGGGATCGGTTGGCCCGCGATGCTTCTACCTGCGGGTTTCGTTTCGGGCCAACGGGACGTTTTTCAGTACCCTCCTAGACTGCCGATAGCGTCGATTCCACGCGGCCACGGGACCGACGGATCCCCAAGGCCATACTGCAAGGAGGCAAGCATGACGACCGAGACCCGTATCGAGTTCTCTGAGGCGGTCGGCAGAAGGATCCGCCTCGGCAGTTGGGAAGACCAGAAGATCTCCACCTACCGGAAGATCCGGGAGGCTGTGGCCGAGGAGCGCTGGGACCATGCCGCAGATCTGGCCGACTACTTCATCGACGAGGCCAGCGTCTGCTTCATCCTCTACCGCCAGTGGATCAACGACCTGAGCAACTTCCTGCAGAAGAACGGCGTGTCTCCTGAAGAAGTGGCCGCCATCAACGCCGACATCGTCACCAAGATCACCCTCCCGGACGGCTCGTCCTGGAACGCCCACCGCCACTGGGACCGTTTCAAGCGGGAGCAGAGAAAGCTGCTCTCCCACCTCTTCCGGGCCGAGCCCGATCAAGCGCTTGCCGCTCTCGACTCCATGAAGGAAACGTGGCGGCAGACCCACGACCGGGACGTCGATCACACCTACGGCCTCATGTCGGAGATACAGGAGCGTTTCGGCGGGCAGGGCATCGTGGATATGTACAAGGTCGTGCTGGAGCCCCTGTTCGCCTGGCGCTACGAGAAGTTCGACATCGATAAGCACCCCTGGGACGAAGCCCTCGAGACGCTGATGAACGTGGCGTGCGAGTCCATGCGAGGCCACCTGGTAGGGCCGGAACGCACCGGTGACTTCGAGCTGATCGAGACCGACGATCGCTTCATCCTGCGGTTCGACCCCTGCGCATCCGGCCAGCGCACCATCCGGGGAGACTGGATTGAGGGGACCCCGGCCCGGATGGAGCCCCCGTACAACTGGGGCGTTAGCCAGGAGGAGGCCTCCTGGAATCATTACCAGAAGGGCGTCTGCCTCTACTGCGCCCACTGCATCATCCTGATGGAGGAGATGCCGATGGACCGGTTCGGCTACCCGGTCCGTACCGTGGACCCGCCCATCTACCCGGACACCGATCCCGACCCCGATGTGCGGCAGAAGTGCCAGTGGGAGATGTTCAAGGATCCCACCCAGGTCCCCGAGGAGTACTACACCAGGGTGGGACGCAAGAAGCCGGATGTCTTCGGCTCGTCGAACTTCGATGCTCCTCCCATGCCGGACGCCGGCTCGCTGGGACTACCCGGCACGGGATAGCCGGTGCGCGCCGCGGTCCTCAGGGAATACGGTGGGCCGCTCGAACTGACCGAGATACCCGATCCGGTCCCGGGGCCCGGACAGGTCGTGGTCGACATCCGGGCGTGCGGCGTCTGCGGGAGCGACCTGTTCCTTCAGAAGGGCGGCTTCGATTCAACCCTGCCGGTCATCCCCGGGCACGAGGCGGCCGGAGTGGTGTCGTCCCTGGGGCCCGGAGTCGATGCGGTTGGCACGGGCCAGCCGGTGGCTCTCTACTACATCGACTACTGCGGGACGTGCCGCATATGTCGGTCCGGCCGGGTCAACATGTGCCTGGGCGTGCGCCGCATGGGCGTGGAGTTCAACGGCGCCTTTGCCGAGCGGGTGGTCATCCCCGCCCGGTCGGTCATTCCGGTGAGCGAACGTGACGATCCCGCCGCCGTCGCGGTGCTCACCGATGCGGTGGCCACGCCCTACCACGCTCTGGTTCAGCGGGCCGGCGCCCGGCCCGGCGAGACGGTGGTGGTGTTCGGGATCGGAGGCATCGGGGCCAACGCCGTCCAGCTGGCCGCCTACCTGGGCTGCCGCGTGATCGCGGTGAGCCGCTCCGACACCAGCCTCGAGTTGGGCCTGCGGATGGGGGCCGAGGTCGCTATCAGGACGGGCCCCAACATCGCCGAGCGGGTCCGGGAGGCAGCCGGACCGGGAGGACCCGACATCATCATCCAGACGGTGGGGTCGGCCGAGGTCTTCGCTCAAGCGGTGGCGTCTGCCGGCATCGGCTGCCGGGTGATCGCGGTCGGCGCCACCCTGGACCCCTTCCCCGTAAACGCCATGGACCTGATCTGGAGGGAGGCCGCCCTGTCGGGCTCCCGGGGCTTCACCCCCCAGGACATCCGGGAGGTGCTTGACCTCCACCGTGAGGGCGCCATCACCACCGACCACCTGGTCGGGAATCGGCGGCCCCTCGATCAGGTCAACGAGGCGCTGGACGATCTCCGGACCGGGCGGGTGGTCCGCTCGGTGATCGGCTTCGGATCGGGTTGGTGAGCGCCATTCCGGGGTCGGATGAACGCGCTCGGGCGATGACAGTTCGGGGACCGGTTCCGGTCTCCGAACTGGGTCCCACCCACGTCCACGAACACCTGTACATGGACTGCCGGCCGATCCTCCGCATCCACGGCTACCCGGCGGTATCGGAAGCGCCGCTGACCCTGGAGACCGCCGCCGAGGCGCGGTGGAACCCGGGCGGCTTCCCCGACAACTACCACCAGACCGATCCCGATCAGGTCGTGGCCGAGTTGGAGCCGTTCCGTGCCGCGGGCGGTCGCACCATCGTGGACGTGACCCCCAGCCACCTGTCACGAGACCCCGGCATCCTGGGGCGGATCGCGGAGCGGAGCGGCGTCCAGGTGATCATGGGAGGCGGCTACTACCTGGCCGGAAGCCACCCACCCGGCACCGCCGAGCGGGCCACGGAAGCCATAGCCGGCGAACTGATCGACGAGTGGTGCCACGGCGTGGGCGACACCGGTGTCCGTCCCGGGATCATCGGCGAGATCGGAACCGGCAACCCGGTGCACCCGGAGGAGGAACGTGTAGTCCGGGCCGCGGCGTGGGCCCATCTCGAGACGGGCCTGCCGATCAGTATCCATGTCCACCCGTGGGGCTTCGAGGGCGGATACGTGCTCGACGTCCTCGAGGCAGAGGGGGTCGACCCCTGCCGGGTGATCCTGGGCCACATGAACACGGCGGTCGGCCATCCGCCCTATCTGGTTGATCTGCTGGGTCGGGGAGCCAACCTCGGCTTCGATCTGATGGGCTTCGACCACTCGCTGATCGGCCTGGGCAAGTACCCGCCCAGCGACTTCGACGTGGTGGCGCGGATTTCCGACCTGGCCGAGCAAGGCTTCGCCGACCAGCTGTTCGTCTCGCAGGACATGGGCGGGGTGAAGACCCGCCTGCTGGCCTACGGGGGCTGGGGATACGCCCATATCCTCGATCACATCGTCCCGCTACTCCGGAGCGCGGGCTGGGGCGATGCGGAGGTGGAAACCCTGATGGTCGCCAACCCGGCCCGGCTGCTGGAGATTCCCGGCCTGGCCTCGGATACCACGAACGATCGGCCTACGTGATCGGTAAGGCCGGGATCGTCGCCATGACCCGGGGCCTGGCCCGCTCGTTCGGTCCGCACGGAATCCTGGTCAACACCATCTCGCCCGGCCAGATCAACACCCCGATGCAACACCTGGACAACCCTCCGGAGATGTCCGGACGCACGGCCGCCCAGTGCCCCTTGGGCCGGACGGGCCGCCCGGAGGAGGTGGCGGCGGTGGCGCTGTTCCTCGCCTCCCGGCACGCCAGCTTCGTGAACGGCGCCACCATCAACGTCAGCGGCGGCCTGGTGATGTACTAGCCCTGACAATCATGGACCGTGGAACGCCCCGGCCCATCGCCGCCGAGCGTCACGCCTTATGTCGTCGATGTCGCGAGATGACTCAGACCGGAACGTACCCGCGGCGCCGCTCAGCCGACCGTTACGCCCGCTCCGCGTAGATGCTCGACCGCCGCATCCCCGTCACCGGGGTCCAGGTTGACCGCGGCGGTGGCGGCGAGGAGCACGGTCGTATCGAACCCTTCCCCGGCCGAGTCGAGGGCCGTGTCCTTCACGCAATAGTCGAGGGCCAGCCCCACCACCACGACGCGCCCGCAGCCCGCAGCCCTGATCATGGAAGCCAGGGCGGTGGGAATCTCCTCGCCCGACACCGGATCCCGCATCGTGAATCCCGAGTACCCGTCCTCCCCGCCGGCGCCCTTGTGGACGCTGGGACCTTCGATCCGGAGGTCGGGGTGGAAGTCGGCTCCGGCCGTCCCGGCCACGCAGTGGACCGGCCAGATGCCCCCGTCGATGGCGAAGTGCGGGGTGCGCGCCGGGTGCCAGTCCTGCGTGTAGAAAACGGATGCGCCCGCCTCCAACGCCAGGGAGATCTGGTGGTTCACCGCCGGAACCACCTCCGTGTCCCCGCCCGGAACGTACAGGCTTCCCCCCGGATCGGAGAAGTCGTTCTGGACGTCCACCACGATCAGCGCGGTGTCCGGTGCATAAATGGTCACATCGTCAGGGTACCTGCTCGGTTAACGTGGCGGCGTGCTCACCGAGGGCATCCTGTCCACCGATCATTACCAGCTGACCATGGCTCAGCTCTACCACAGCCATGGTCTGGCCGACCGGACCGCCCAGTTCGACTACCACTTCCGTCACTATCCCGACTACGGCGACCACCAGGCCGGATACTGCATCACCGCCGGCCTAGGACCGCTGGTCGACTGGATGGAGCACACCTGGTTCGGACCCGCTGAGGCGGACGCCCTGCGCACCGTGCGAACCAGTTCCGGGAAGCGTCTCTTCGGGGAGCCCTTCATCGAATGGCTGGCCCGATCGGACGGGTTCGCGTCCCTCTCGATGTGGGCGATTCCCGAAGGCCGGGTGGTGCATCCCAAGACGCCGGTCGTGACCGTCGAGGCGCCGCTGGCCGTGGCCCAACTACTGGAGACCCCCCTGCTGAACCGGCTCAACTACGCCACGCTGGTGGCCACCAAGACCTCCCGGGCGGTGGAGGCGGCCGGAGGGACTGCGGTGCTGGAGTTCGGGATGCGACGGGCGCCCGGTCCGGCGGCCGATTCGGCGACCCGAGCGGCTCTCATCGGCGGCGCCGCCGGGTCGTCCAACTTCGCCACCTCCCACCGGCTGGGCTTCGTCTCGCGCGGCACCCATGCCCATTCGCTGGTCCAGGTGTTCATCGCCGAATCGGGAAGCGAGTTGGAGGCCTTCAGAGCCTACGCCGACCTGTACCCGGATGACTGCCTGCTACTGGTCGACACCATCAACACCCTTGAGTCGGGTCTTCCCAACGCCATCACCGTGTTCGAGGAGTTGAGGAGAAAGGGCCATCGACCCGTAGGGATCCGGCTCGATTCGGGCGACCTGGCCTACCTGGCGGTGCGGTCTGCGGCCATGCTCGACGGGGCCGGCTTCGAGGACGTGGCGATCGTGCTCTCCTCCGACCTGGACGAACTCACCATCTGGCAGATACGCAACCAGATCCTGGAGGAGGCCGGGCACTACCGGATGGATGCTGCACGCCTGCTGGACCGGCTCGTCTACGGAGTGGGTACCCGCCTGGTCACCTCGGACGGTTGCCCGAGCCCCAACGGCGTGTTCAAGCTGGTAGCGGTCAAGGACTCGGGCAGCGAGTGGACCGCGGCGATCAAGATCTCCGAGACGCCCGCCAAGGTGCTGGAGCCGGGCCGTAAACGGCTGTGGAGGATCTATGACCATCGAGGAACGGCCACCGCCGATCTGATCACCCTCGAAGGCTTCGACCCGAGCGCCCGGCCTATCCACCTGGTCCACCCCAACCATCCCGAGGTGGGCCGGGCCCTGACCGCCCGCCAGGTATCGGAGGTGGAACCGCTCCGCATGAAGGTGCTGGAGGCCGGCAGGCGGGTTGCCGGTGACGTCGGCGATCTCGAAGCGGCCAGAGCACGGCGGTCAGCGGATCTCTCCCGTCTGGATCCCGGAGTACGGCGGCTGGTCAACCCCCACACCTACCACGTGTCGCTGAGCCCGGAGCTGTCCAATCTCAAGCAGGAACTGATCGCCGGCCTCCAGATGTGACCCTCGTCCGCCGCGGTTGGTAGCCAGGTCGAGACAGAGCTACGAGAGATCGCAGCTGTGCGGAGGCCTGCCCCGGTTCCTCCCCCATCGTCCCAGCGAACCAACGTAGCCGGGTCAGGTCCCCGGCGCAGCCGGATGCATCCGACCGGCCCGCGAGCTCACAGGACGCACCCGACCAAATGGCGTACCGACCAAGGCTGCGAAAGTCGTGCCTCCGGCCCAGGGCCCGCCCCCACCACCACCGTTCCGGTTTGTAGCATGGCCGGCCATGCCTTGCCTGCGGCCGGACCGGCCTTCGCTCCATGAATCTCTGTTCCCTTCGGCTGACCGTTCCGATCGGCTTTCGTGCTAACGGCCAGTGTCGGTGCTTGGCACTAATCAACATATACCGGAGTTGTGACAAGTCAACCCCATTTCGAGAGAACGCGAAATTATTTGCGAGCCGGGACGAGTCACTGCGAGTGGGTACTTCGTCACGGGTAGTGATCGGGCAGATCGTTCTCATACAGGACGGCATCACCGGGGCCCAGGTGCTTCCGAACCCAACGCACTGCCTGCTCCCGGTTGTCGACCAGGACCACCTCGACCGGGCCCTCGCGGGCGCCACGGAGCAGTGCTCGACGGTTGGCCCTGCCCACAATCACCAGATGATCCACCACCTTGGACGCGGCTGCGGCGAACCGGAGGTTGGCGTCATGCTGCCGGGGCCCGAGTTCCACCATTCCCGGAGTCACCACCGCCCGGCGGCCGGTCGGGTCGCCCGCGCTCATCAAGACGTCGAGGGCTCGGGCAGCACCGGCAGGATTGGAGTTGAAAGTGTCGTCGATGATCTCGAACCCGGCCTCCGACCGACCGGATGTCTGGCGATGGTCCGTGGGGGCTAGACGGCGTGCTCGGTCGGACACGGCGCCGGGAGGAACTCCCAGCTCCAGAGCCACAGCAACCGCACAGGCCAGGTTGGCGGGGAACGGGCCCGTCGGGATCGGCTCGCCGAGCGCCCGGCCGTTCGCCTCGATCGTCAGAAGGTCACCATCCCGGCGGACCCGCACGTCCGTGGCCCCTTCGGAGGTTCCGCATCGCCACACCTTCCGCTCACCCAAGCGCCCGGCTACTTCCGCCAGCGCCGGATGGTCGACGTTGATGATCGCCACCTCGGCCCGCTCGAAGATTTCGGACTTCGCCTCGACGATGCGCTCCTCCGACTTGAACCGTTGCAGGTGTACCGGTCCTATGGCGGTCAGGACAGCGATACTCGGGGGGATCCACGAGCAAGTGTCGGCGATCTCCCCGGGCTGGTAGGCGCCCATCTCCGCCACGAACACCTCGGCGTCATCGGTCAGGGTCTCGTTGATCGCCCTGGCGAGGCCAAGGCGATTGTTGAAGCTGGCCGGGCTGGCCACCACCCGCCTGGTCCCGGATACCAGGTCCCGGACGTACCACTTGGTGCTGGTCTTGCCGTAGCTTCCGGTGATACCTACCACCACCGGAGCCACCCGGCCGAGCGTGCCGGCCGCCCTGACCACGAACTTCTGCGAGAGGCGCCGCTCGATCGGGGCCGCCAACCACAGCACGAGGTCCGGGATGGCATACCACGAGAGGACGGCGGCTATCGAGAGAGCGCCCGGCCATCCCCCGCCGAGCCCGAGGGTGCTCATCCGGCCGAGCAGGACGGTTACCACGCCGAGGAGGATCGCCCCCACGATGGCGGTGCGCCTGAGCCGGGCGGTCCAGTTGAGCGGGGACGTCCGGCCGCGGTAGCCGAGGCCGATCGGGAAGATCACCATCCCCAAGCAGCCCAGCAAGGGCCAGAACGAATCCGGTGCCAGGGCATAGCCGGCCAGGGCGCCGGCCAGCATCACCTCCTCGAGGACGTTCACGGGCCGGGCGGCGATCCACACCCGGCGCATGAAGATGATCGAGCCGGCCAGGTAGTGCTCCCGCTGGGCCACCCGGAGCCATTTGATGGCCGCGATGGCGATACTCGCCAGGCTCAGCACCGGCACCAGCCAGGAGGTCCAGCTCATATCAGGGTCTCGATTGCCGCCCGGACCCGGTCCGGAGCCTCTCGGGGAAGGTCATGGCCGCAACCCTCCACCACCTCCAAGTCCGCCTCCTGGAGAAGCGCCCCGGCCCGGTGCGCCACCTCCGGCGGAACCTCCGAATCGGCCGCACCCCAAACCAGCCGCACCGGACAGGCCACCTCGGGCAGGCGGTCCTCGTAGCTCTCGTTCACCACCCTCACCAGGGTGTCACGCATCACCCCCGTCGCCGCCCGGTAGTCCGCCGAACCCCGCCGCCGCTTCTCGCGCTCGAGACGCTCGTCGCTGATCAGGCGGGCCCGGTTGGCCAGACGCACCAGGCGGTAGGCAACCGAAGGCCGGCGGGCGGTGCGATCCATACGGTGGAGCAAGGGCACCCCGATCAGGACCATGCCGGCCACCAACTCGGGCCGGGTCGCCGCCAGCACCACCGCCACCCGGCCCCCGAAGGAGTGCCCCACCAGGACCTGGGGCGCGGGGAGCTGCTCCAGCCACGCGGCCACCATCCGGGCGTATCCGGCCGCGCCGGTGGCTTCGGTCGGTGGAGGCGTGGCGCCGAACCCGGGCAGGTCGACCGCCACCCCATCGAAGCCCTCCAGGACGCGCCGGAAGTCACGCCGGTCCCGACCCCAGCCATGGAGGGCCACCACCCGGATCGGGCCCGATCCGTAACGCTCTCCGAACAACAAGCCGTCAGCAAGGCTGGTCAGGGCCATCGGGGGTGTCTCCTCGGTCGAGTCCCGGTTCGTTCTGCACGGAACGCGCACCGGGTTCTCACGGCAGGTTACCGAGGGAGCCATCCGGCATGGTCGCTTACGTTCGCAGCGAACTCCCAGCCTTCCTCTGTGCAGAACTTGATATATATACGCTTAGATTTTCTGGGCATAATCCACGCGCCACTGACGTTGGAACTAGTGGAGGTCATCCGGTCCCGGAGAGGCGGAAGAACGATGGACGCACGACGTTTCACGCAGAAGGCGCAGGCGGCCCTGGCAGCGGCCCGCGAAGACGCTGCCGCTCGGCATCATCAGGCGGTCGAGCCCGCCCATCTGCTCGTGGCGCTCCTCGGACAGCCCGATACGGTCACCCTTCCCCTGCTGGCCCGCCTCGATGCGGCGCCGGCCCTCCTCCGGCAGGGCGCCGCGGCTCTCGTGGAGTCCCTCCCGCAGGTGTACGGCGGCGCCGAGACAGGCTTCGCCCGGGCCACCATCCGCATCCTGGAGGAGGCCCAGACGGCGATGGCGGAGGCCGGCGACAGCTACACCTCCGTCGAGCATCTGCTGGCGGCCCTGGCCGGGTCCGACACCCGGGCGGGACGCCTCCTCCGGGATGCCGGCGTCACCCGCCAGGCCATCGCCGACGTGCTGGCGGAGGTGCGTGGCGCCCGGCGGATCACCACCGACAACCCCGAGGACACGATGGCCGCCCTGGAACGGTACGGGCGCGACCTGGTTGCCGACGCCGGAGCGGGCAAGCTCGATCCGGTGATCGGCCGCGACGACGAGATCCGCCGGATCATCCAGGTGCTGAGCCGGCGCACCAAGAACAACCCGGTTCTCATCGGTGAGCCCGGCGTGGGCAAGACCGCCATCGCCGAGGGTCTGGCCCTGCGCATCCTCGACGGCGACGTCCCCGAGGGTCTGAAGAACAAGCGGATCGTGGCGCTCGATCTGGGCGCCATGGTGGCGGGCGCCAAGTACCGCGGGGAGTTCGAGGAGCGCCTCAAGGCCACGCTCGACGAGATCAAGGCTGCCGAGGGCCGGATCATCACCTTCATCGACGAGATGCACACGCTGGTGGGAGCCGGCGCCGCCGAGGGTGCGATGGACGCCTCCAACATGCTCAAGCCGCTGCTCGCCCGGGGCGAGCTCCGCATGATCGGCGCCACCACCCTGGACGAGTACCGCAAGCACGTGGAGAAGGACGCCGCCCTGGAACGGCGCTTCCAGCCGGTGATGGTGGCGCCTCCCACCACCGACGAGACGGTGGGGATCCTGCGGGGTCTGAAGGAACGCTACGAGGTCCACCACGGGGTCCGGATCACCGACGGCGCCCTGATCGCCGCGGCCGTGCTGTCCGACCGCTACATCACCTCCCGACACCTGCCCGACAAGGCCATCGACCTGATGGACGAAGCCGCCTCCCGGCTCCGCATCGAGATCGACTCCATGCCCGAGGAGATCGACACCCTGACCCGCCGCCTGCGCCAGCTGGAGATCGAGGCGAGCGCTCTGGGCAAGGAGTCCGACGCGGGTTCGAAGGCTCGGATGGAGGCTGTCGGACAGGAGATGGCCGAGATTACCGAGGAACTGGACCGTCTGACCACCCACTGGCAGCACGAGAAGGACGAGATCGAGGCGATCAGGTCGGTCAAGCAGCAGATAGAGGATTCCCGTATGGAGTCCGACCGGGCCACCAGGGTCGGTGACCTGCAGCGGGCCGCAGAGCTGCAGTACGGGGAACTCCCGCGCCTGGGCAGGGAGCTGGCAACCCGCGAGGAGGCCCTCGCCGCTCTGCAGGCCGACATGTCCATGCTCAGCGAGGAGGTCACCGAAGAGGACGTGGCCGCGGTGGTGAGCCGCTGGACCGGGATCCCCGTCTCGCGCCTCATGGAGAGCGAGATGGCCAAGCTGGTCCATCTCGAGGATCACCTCCACGGGCGGGTGATAGGCCAGGACGCCGGGGTGTCGGCGGTGGCGGGTGCCATCCGCCGGAGCCGCACCGGTCTGGCCGATCCCAACCGCCCGATCGGTTCCTTCCTGTTCCTCGGTCCGTCCGGGGTGGGCAAGACCGAACTGGCGAAGACGCTGGCCGCGTTCATGTTCGACGACGAGCGTGCCATGGTGCGGATCGACATGTCCGAGTACATGGAGAAGCACTCGGTGAGCCGGCTGGTGGGCGCGCCGCCCGGCTACGTGGGTTACGAGGAGGGAGGCCAGCTGACCGAGGCGGTCCGGCGTCGCCCCTACTCGGTGGTCCTGCTGGACGAGGTGGAGAAGGCCCATCCCGAAGTGTTCGGGGCCCTCCTCCAGGTGCTCGACGACGGGCGGCTCACCGACGGCCAGGGCCGGACAGTGGACTTCACCAATGCGGTCCTGATCATGACGTCGAACCTCGGCTCGGAGCTGATCACGCCGGACCTGCCCTGGGAGGCGGTGCGCAGCCGGGTGATGGAACGGGTGCGGGGCCACTTCCGCCCCGAGTTCCTCAACCGGATCGACGACATCGTGGTGTTCTCTCGGCTATCCGAGAAGGACCTGCGCCAGATCGTGGATCTCCAGTTCATCCGGCTCGGCGAGCGCATCAAGTCCCGGGACATCAGCGTCAAGCTGTCCGACGAGGCGGGCGCCTGGTTGGCCGACGAGGGTTACGACCCCGCCTACGGCGCCCGGCCGCTCAAGCGCCTCCTCCAGACCGCCCTGGTCGACCCGCTCGCCCTTGGCCTGCTGGAGGGACGCTTCCGTCCCGGCGACACCGTGTCGGTGACCGTCGACGGGGAGGGCTTGGTCCTGTCGGTCGACGACCCGCCGCCCGTCGGCGGTTCGGGCGGGCGGGTCTAGGTCCTCTGTCGGCGCCGTACCAAGACGCGGCCGCGGAGCATTACCACTAGCGTGAGCCGGATTGCGATGCGATGGAAACGTGTCCCCGGCAGCACGGTGACAGGCGTGAGGCGCTGGTCTCTGTTCCTGATAGTGGCCGTGCTTGTCGGCACCTCCTGCGGCGAGAAACAACCCCGGGATGATCTCGACTACCTGGTCTGGGAAGTCTGCCGTCAGGTGAGGATCGAGGGGATGACGGCCGATGAGGTGAGCGGGATCCTGATAGACGCGACTCGCCACGGCGCGGTCATGGACCGGATCGAGGTGGAGTGCGGAGCCGAGATCGCCGCCGTGTACCGCGACAGCGGGTAGGGCGGATACCGGCTAGACCGGGTGCGGAGCGGTTGCCAGCCGGCTCCTGATCCAGTCCAGATCGGCGTTGTGCTCGGCGATGCCGCCCGGGGTTTCGATGAGGGTGGGCGCATCCGCTTGGCGGACGATCTCCTCCAGCAGCTCTCCCGGGATGTATCCCTTGCCCAGGTTGGCGTGGCGGTCCCGCCGGGAGTCGAACCCGTCGCGCGAGTCGTTCAGGTGGACCAGGTCGATGCGGCCGGTGGCGTCGAGCACCCGGTCGACCACCCCTTCCAGAGGCTCTCCCCCGGCCCAGACATGGCAGGTATCCAGGCAGAACCCCGGTCCGAGGTCGCCGATCACCTCCCACAGCCGGGCCAGGTCATCGATACGCCGGGCCTGGGCGTTGTCGCCCGAGGCCGTATTCTCGATGAGAATGGGAAGGTCGGTCTCGAGGCTCTCCAGAGCCTTGCGCCAGCGCGGGAACCCGTCCTCGACAGCATCGCCACCGGTCACATGCCCGCCGTGCACTACGACGCCGGCCGCACCGATCTGCTCGGCGGCATCGACGATGTTGGCGAGGGTCTTGCGGCTCGGGATGCGGATCCGGTTGTTGGGGCTGGCCAGGTTGAGCCGGTAAGGGGCATGGACGTAGATGTCCACCGGCGAGTCCTTCAGTTCCTGAGCGTCAGGCCGCGGCGGGGGCTTCTTCCACGATTGCGGCGGGCCGAGGAATACCTGTACCAGGTCCACGCCCCTTGCCACGGCCTCGTTGACCGGATCCTCTCCGGGCACGTGGGCACCGACGGCGATCATGCGTCCCCATCGTCGGAAGGCACGTCGGCAACCGGATCGCCGGTCACGTCCGGAGGCGACGGGTCGGGTCCGACCTCTTCGGGCGGAGGGCGGGTGCCGATTGCTCCAACCTCCCGCAGCCGGTCTACGACGCTCTGGGGATGCCGTTTCCAGTCCGGAGCGTTCACGGAGAGTGTGGAGGGCTCCATCCATCTGGCGCCCCAGGGGTTGGATCCGATCCGGCTCGGGTCCGCCAGGCGGATCAGCAAGGCCGGGACGTCTCCGTAGCCGTCCGACACCGTCGTCGCCGACACGCTGTCCACCTCGCTCCATGGGACGGTGACCGTCCGCCGGAAGGGTCCTCTCACCGCCAGCCCCAGGCCGTCCCGGTCGGCCCGGAGGACCGGTCTCCGGCTGACGAGCCGGACCGACGTCCATACGACCAGCAGTACACCCACGATCAGGAACATCGCCGCCCATCCCATGTCACGCGTTTCGAGCCCGGGAAGGTCGTCCTCGTTCGGGTAGATCAGACCGAGCAGCGTGCTGGTGGGCAACCATCCGAACAGCAGACCGCCGCCATGAAGGATCAGGAGCGCCCCGACCAGCCCGAGGGACCACCTCCCGCCCAGCCTCCTCCTTACCGCCAGAACCGCGTGCCAGCCCGGTTCGGTCTCAAAGGGGGCCGCGGGAGCTTCGGACATGGACACCCGGTCAGGTTACCGGTTCCGGATGTGCAGATGAATGAGCGACCATCGGGACGGCCCCGGCGGCTCGGTGCGGAGCCGAGTTTTGGCGACCTGCCGAATCCTCGGGATTCTTCGGACTTGAGGAGTTCACATTTGACGCCCTGCACCCGAGGTTGCAGCCGACTGGGAACTTCTAGTGGTCTGTCTGTGTAATGGCGGTGTGGTATGGCGTCGGCAGCGGTGTTCCTCGCAAGGCCCGCTGACGAAGGCGTACCCGCAGGGTACGTTGAGGAAGCGGAACGCAGCGACGGGGCGCCGATGGCCGCCAGAGCACCCGGTTGTTTCGCAGACAGACCACTAGGTCTTAACCTGCCCCCAGGGCACTGTTGGTGAGATCGAAGCTGCTCACGCCTTGGGGATCGGTCGAGTAGCCGGTGTACGTGATCCGTCCGTAGAAGCCGGCATCCAGAGCCTCCTCGAATACCGCCGGCGTCACCGACCGACCTTCCAGCAGGAACCGGTCCCTACCGGTGTAGCTGATGACCCTCGGCGTGGGATGGCCTACCACTATCTGATTGCGCTGGGTGTCGGCGACATGGATCACCGCGCCCGCGCTGGACGCGCCATTGGACTCCGGCTTCACCCAGAAGTGCCGGATGGAGGCGGGCGCCAGGTCCGAGCCGGCCAGCCGGGCCGTTATGCGTTCGGCGGCCGCATCCGAGCTGCTCCACAGGTAGCGCAGAACCGCGATACCTCTCTGATCGGTCGGCCTGGCTACCCGGGTGCTCCCTATGCCGTCCATATCGTCGGACGTGAAGTCGATCCGGGCGTCGGGTACGGGGCTGCCGTACTGATCGGTGAGTAGAGCCCTGATCAGGTTGGTGGGACCGGGCGCCGACGCAGGCAGCACATGGTACGGCACCGTCTGTGCCAACCGGAGGGTGCTCGTCCGCGGCGCCGCGTCGGACCATGTAAACCAGACGTCCCTGGATTCGACGGCATCGTGTGTGACCACGCCTGGCGTGGTCCGGTCCTGGACATCGAGAAAGCCGGCGTCCACGTCCAGGTCCATCCTGACGGTGTCGCCGACCCGTGCCGAGCTGGGATCCATACCGGTGAACGACAGCTCCACCCTCCCCTTGTCATCCGTCAGATAAGTCCTGACCACCTTCCGTTGCCTGATCCCGTTGATCTCAAGGGTGGTACTCACCTGAACACGTACCCCCTGGTCCTCCACTGCCTGGACATGCTCATCCACCAACCGGACAGTGACCTCAATGGTCTCGCCCATCGGAGCCACGATGGCGGTAGGGGGTAGATCGTCCAGGACGTCGACCGCCACTGCATGCTTCCACACCGAAATCCGAACCATGTCGGTCGGCACACCACCGAGTGCGAACGTGTTCCCGACCGAGCCGGTCCAAGCCCAGAGCATCATGTGATCGGTGGGCTGGAGCACAGCCAACAGGTTCCCCCGATCGTCGAGCTGCTGATCGAGCTGGTCGATCCTGCACACCAACTCACCGAACACCGCCTCCATGTTGTTGACGCAGAGGCCGTCGCTGTCGAAGGAGGCCAAAGGCCTCGACAGGGGCGTAGTGAACATGTCCACGTAGCCACGGGCAACCGGCCGGCGATTGCTGTCCCGCACCGACACGTGCACGATCAGGGTGTCGCCCGAGGACACCCGATCGGCCGCGGCGTGCATGGTCACGCCGGCAGGGCGGGCATTGGTGTGGGCCAGCATCCGGGCGATGAAGATAGCCATCTGCGCTCGCGTCACGATCGATGAAGGCGAGTAGGTGGTCGCCGAAGTACCGGACGTCACCCCCATTTCGAACAGCACTCGTATGGCGTTGTTCACGTTGCCGCTGAGACCGCCGATGTCCGAGAACGTGGTGTCGTCCGGGCTGACGCTGGCGGCACGAACCCCACCTGGCCCGACGGCCGACTGCAGGAGGAACCGATGAAGGAGCAGCGCCATCTGGCTCCGGTTCACCAGGGAATTGGGCGAGAAGGTGGTAGGCGAGCTACCCCGTGTGATGCCCAGGCTCGCCAGCTGGTTGATCGCATCCTGAGCCGCTGGCCGGAGACCCCCGATGTCCACGAAACCTTGATCGATTGGTGGGCTCAGGTCGACCCCGGCGAGGGGGGCCGCACGGACGAGGAACAACGCCATCTGCCATCGGGTGACGGGCGATTCCGGCATAAAGATGTTCGGCGCGGTCCCGGCCGTGATGCCGTAGTGGGCCAGGCAGTTTATGGAAGGCTCAGCGACCAGGCCGAGCGTGTCGAGGAACCCGGCCGACTTGGTGGCGGCTCCGGTACAGGCTGTCGCGGCGGGCAGGTGATCGGCGACGCCGTCGGTTGCCCGGGCAGGAACTGGACCGAAGGCACTCGCCGAGGCGATCAGCGCTGCCGCGAGTAGCGCCGCAATGGTGCGCCGGCCGCGCCCCGTCACCCTTCCTCCCGCTACCTCGACCCGCAACTCCAACCTTCCATCCTCAAGAATCCGTACGTGAGCATGCTCTCCTCGACCTGGTGCACGGCCGGCGAGATTGCTCGGTCGGGTAAGGCTAGCCCGCTCCGGGCGCTCTCAACGAGACAGTCTTGGGAACACCGGATTCCCCGGCCGGAGCAGCGACTCGGCTCAGGCGCGACACCCGCCCAGCCGGTGACGTAGGCGCTCGCGATGCTGCGGTTGAGGTGCCATGGTGTGCGTCCGTCGGGGAGGGGACTACGAAGAGTCAGGGCAAGGAGCATCTCCGAGAGGAAGCAGGCATGAGTAGCCGGCCACGCCCTTGGCCTTGGGTTCCCAGCGCCGGTCATGGGCCAACCGGATGTTTTTCGGTACGCTCCTAGGGTACGAGCCACCCCACCGGGAGGAGAGCCGCCTTGCCCTCGCCGCTACGCGCCGGGCTGCAACAGATCCTGAGGACGAAGGCGCTGAGCCGGCGCGATGAGGAGATGCAGCTGGCGTGCGGGGCCATGTCGAGAGACTTCATCGACGGTAAGGAGGCCTTCGCCGCGTGGCAGGACCTCAAGGTCGCATGCGATGCCATCGTCGAGGCCGTCGGCGCCGCCGGTATCGAGTTCGGTGCCGCCGGCGGTCCGACTCTGGGCGCCGACGCGCTGGCGGTGGGCATCGCCGCGGTGAGCAACAAGCGGTGGTTCATAGTCCGTAAGCAGCAGAAGGGGCGAGGAACCCGGCGGCGCATCGAGGGAATGCAGATCAGCCGCGGAGACAGGGTACTGCTTGTCGAAGACGTGGTCACGACCGGCGGGTCCATCCTCGACGCCCTCGGCGCGGTCCGCCGGACGGGCGCCGAGGTGGTGGCGGCGGTAACGCTGGCGGACCGGGGCAACACGGCCACAGAGGCCTTCGCCGATCTCGGCGTCCCGTACTTCCCCATGGCCACCTATGCCGACCTGGGGATCGACCCGGTCGTCCCGCCCTCCGATGGCCAAGGCGCCATCAGCTGAATGACCAGGTGAGGCGACCCGGACTCTCCGCCATGCACGATGATCTGACTTCGGCCATAGACGGTCTATTCCCCACGCTGAGGAGCGACCTGGAGGAACTCGTCCGGGTCGACTCCATAAGCGCTCCCGGATTCGATCCCGGCCGCGTTCGCCACGGCGCCGAGGTATCAGCCGTCCAGCTGGAGCGGGCAGGACTGGAGGGCACGAGGATCCTCGAACTGGACGGCTCCCACCCGGCCGTCTTCGCCGAGATCGGTCCTCCTGGTCCCGACGCACCCACCGTCCTGCTCTACGCCCACTACGACGTTCAACCCCCGGGGCCCTCGGAACTGTGGAGGACTCCGCCCTTCGAACCGACCGAGTCCCGCGGCCGCCTGTACGGCCGGGGCACGGCCGATGACAAGGTCGGCATCGTGATCCACACCGGAGCGATCCAGGCACACGGGGGCCGGCCGCCCGTCGGCGTGAAGGTATTCCTCGAAGGCGAGGAGGAGATCGGTTCCGTCCACCTGGACGGGTTCCTGGAGCGATACCGGGACCTGCTGGCCGCCGATGTCATCGTTGTGGCAGACGCCGCCAACTGGTCGGTCGGGGTGCCCGCGCTGACCACCTCCCTGCGGGGATTGATCGATTGCACCATCGCGGTCCGCACCCTGGAGGCGGGGGTCCATTCCGGAATGTGGGGAGGAGTGTTCCCCGACGCTCTCTCCGCACTGGTGCGGGCGCTGGCTTCCCTCCATGACGAGCGCGGGAACGTGGCGGTACCCGGCCTGGTGCGCGGGCAGCGCCCGCTCATCGATGCCGATGAGGACGAGGCCCGCCGGGATGCCGGGGTGCTGGCAGGGGTGGAGACCATCGGGGTGGGATCGATCACGGAACGCCTGTGGGCCGGCCCGGCCCTATCGGTACTCTCGATCGACGCTCCTCCGGTGGCGGGCTCCATCAACCAGCTGGTGCCGGAGGCCCGGGCCAAGGTATCGGTCCGGCTGGCGCCCGGGGACAATCCCGACCGGGCGATGGACTCCCTGGTACGCCATCTGGAGAAGGCGGTTCCGTGGGGCGCCGCCGTCGAGGTGGAGCGGGGCGCGTCCGCCCATCCCTTCTCGCTGGATACCTCCGGCCCCGCCTACGACGCCTTCCAGGCCGGCTTCCGCCACGCGTACGGACGCGAAGCCGTCTACACGGGCATCGGCGGCTCCATCCCGTTCGTGCAGGCCTTCTCCGACGCGTTCCCGTGGGCCGATCTGGTGCTGACCGGAGCCGGCGACCCCACCAGTTACATCCACGGCCCCAACGAAAGCCTCGACCTGGGCGAGTTGCGCCGGAGCGCCGTCGCCGAGGCGGTGGCCTTGCGGGCCTTGGCCGGCTGAGCCGCCGGGCGGCGCGCCGGTCAGACCCCGGTGCCGAACGCCAACTGGCGCCAAGCCTCGAACAGGACGATGGCGACCGCATTGGAGAGGTTGAGGCTCCTGCGATCCGGCAGCATCGGGATCCGGAGGGTCTCGGTCACCCCCTCGTGGCCCAGGATGCGCCCGCTCAGCCCGACGCTCTCCGGACCGAACAGCAAGCCGTCCCCCACGCGATAGGCCACGTCGGAGTACCGCTTCCGGCCGCCTCCCGACATGGCGAACAGTCGTACCGGTCCGGCCGCGTCCAGGTATGCTTCGAAGTCGGCGTGTTCCATGACGTTCGCGTACTCGTGGTAATCGAGCCCGGCCCGCCTCAGTCGGGTGTCATCCATGGAGAACCCCAGCGGGTGGACCAGATGCAGGTCGGCGCCGGTGTTGGCGCACAGACGGATGATGTTGCCCGTGTTGGGCGGTATCTCGGGCCGGTAGAGGACTACCTGGAACATGCCCGGTGTCCTGGCCTCAAGAGAACGCGAAAATCGCGCCGAGCGGGCTTCGCCCGCCGGGCCCTCCCCCACCACCACCTGTCCTGGTTCGGAGCGTGGTCGACCATGCCCGGCCGGCTGCCGGGTGCGGCGGTTCGCTCCGTGAACCCTATGTTCCCTCCGGGCTGGCCGGACCGATCGGTAATGGCATCATCGGCCGGTGTAGGTGCTTGGCGATACTCAACATATGGTGGGGGTGTGACAGATTCGACCCCTCCCCTCCGATCGGTGGATCGTTCATCGCCAGCCACAACCGGTCGGGCCTAGAAGAGGCGCAGGTGATTGGACGGTGCGCCTCTCAGTTGCTCGTAGTCCACTTCCACGCAGGAGATGCCTCGTGCCGCCGCCAGCACCTTGGCCTGCGGGGCGATGATCGTGGCAGCGAGCACTCCCCGGAGCGGATGCAGGCGCGAGTCGTTGCCGAGGCGGTCCAGGTACCGGGTCAGCTGCTCCACCCCGTCCATCTCGCCCTTCCGCTTGATCTCGACCGCCACCGTGTCGCCGTCCGCCGCCCGGCACAGCAGATCGACCGGGCCGATGTCGGTGGGGTACTCCCGTCGAACCACCACCAGCCCCTCCTCCAGTAACTCCGGCTTGGCGGCCAGCAACTCCTGGAGATGAGCCTCTACACCGTCCTTCTCCAACCCCGGATCCTGACCCAGATCGAAATGGTGGTCGGACACGACCTCCTCGATCCGGATGGTCAACTCCTCCCCTTTAGGGTTGGTGACCAGCCAGCGAGCCTCCTCCTCGACCAGCGTGTTGGGAGCGTTCATCCAGTTCAGAGGCTTGTAGGCCCCTCCATCGGCGTGGATGGCCACGCACCCGTCCGCCTTGACCATGATCAAGCGGATAGCGGAGGGAAGGTGGGCGGTGAGGCGGCCGCGGTAGTCGACCGAGCAGCGCGCGATGACCAAGCGCATCGTGACGGGAGGATAACCGCGAGCCGCTCGCCCGCGTAACGGACCCATGGCCGATCCTCGCCACCGAGCGGGCGCCGCAACGGTCGGACCGGGGTGGAGACCCCACTATTCGTGTAACAACCCGAGGTTGGTAGGGTCGAAGTCAGGCCATTCCCCGCATGCAGGACGTGGCATCGAGCACATTCGAGGGTGATCCCCCATAGACCTGACGTGCGCCGGAGTCGGGAGTGGGGAATAATCACCGGGACGGCGAATGGTTGGGCTTCCGGCATCCCGGCCCGCACATGCCCCTTCCGAAAGGACTTCCGAATGAACAGTACGGCGGCTCGCGCCGAAGGAGTCACGAAGGTGTACGGGTGGGGCGACACCCGCGTCACGGCGCTCGACGACATATCCGTGGCGTTCGCCCGAGGCGAGTTCACCGCGGTGATGGGACCGTCCGGGTCGGGCAAGTCGACGCTCATGCACTGCATGGCCGGCCTCGACTCGGTGACGGAGGGCTCTGTGTTCATCGGGGACCAGGACCTGTCGACGCTGAGCGACCGGCAGCTCACGAAGCTCCGCCGGGAGCGGATCGGCTTCATCTTTCAGGCCTACAACCTGGTCCCCACCCTGTCCGCCAGCGAGAACATCACCCTTCCCCTCGACCTGGCCGGCACGAAAGTCGACCAGTCCTGGTTCGATTCGGTCGTGGAAACCCTCGGTGTGGCGGACCGGCTCAAGCACCGCCCGTCCGAGCTGTCGGGCGGCCAGCAGCAGCGGGTGGCGGCAGCCCGAGCCATGGTCTCCCGGCCGGAACTGATCTTCGCCGATGAGCCGAGCGGCAACCTCGACTCCAGGGCCAGCGCCGATCTGCTCGCCTTCCTCCGGTCGGCGGTCAAGGAGCATGCCCAGACAATCGTGATGGTCACCCACGATGCCAACGCCGCCGGCTACGCGGACCGGATCGTGTTCCTGGCCGACGGAAGGGTGGTGGACTCGATGGAGGATCCCAACCCCGAGCGGATCCTCGACCGCCTCAAGAGCCTCGAATACTGATGCTGCGGGTCTCTCTGAAGGGCGTTTGGGCACACAAGGTACGCCTCGTCCTAACCGCTCTGGCCATCATCTTGGGGGTCGGCCTGATCAGCGGGGTCTACGTTTTCACCGACACGATCGGGAAGGCCTTCGACGGCATCTTCACCGACGCTTATTCGGGGATCGACATCGCGATCGGAACCGAGTCTGACTTCTCCTTCGGCGAGGGAACCTACCTTGACGAGGCCGATTTCGCCCTGGTCGAAGATGTCGACGGGGTGGACCAGGCCATCCCCTTCCTCCAAGGCTTGGGCGTGACCGTTCTGGACGCGGAGGGTGAGGTTTTGAGCAGCGGTGCGGGGCCGCCCACTTTCGTGTCCAGCCTGTCGGATCCCCAGGGGAGTACCTACCGCGACACCGGTGGCTTCACGATCGCCGCCGGTGCCTACCCGGTCGGGAGCGGACAGGTGGCATTGGACCGCGGTCTCGCCGATCAGGGCGGATTCGAGGTCGGGGATCGGGTGACGGTGATCTCCGATCTGGAAGGTCGTCTTGATCTCGAACTGGTGGGCATCGCCGTGTTCGGCGAGGACAACAGCTTGGGCGGCACCAAATGGGTGTTCTTCGATCTTCCGACCGTCCAGTCCGTCCTGCAGCGCCCCGGCATGCTGTCGGGAGGGGTGGTGCAGGTCACTCCGGGGGCCCCGATAGACCAGGTGATCGCCGGCATCCAGGCGGTGTTGCCGGACCACGCTACGGTCGTATCGGGCCAGGATGCCGCGGAAGAGGAGGCCGCCGAGATCCAGGCCGCTCTCTCCTTCTTCACCATCTTCCTCTCGGTGTTCGGATGGGTGGCCCTGTTCGTGGGCTCCTTCCTCATCTACAACACCTTCCGGATCGTGGTGAGCCAGCGCACCAGGGAACTGGCGTTGTTGCGGGCTCTGGGCGCCGGCACGCGCCAGATCCGGGGGATCGTCCTGCTAGAGGCGGTGACCATCGGCCTGATCGGTGCCATCCTCGGGGTGGGCTTCGGCATCATGCTCGCCTTCGGCCTCCAGCTGATACTGCCGGCCGCCGGGATCGAGCTGCCCACGGCCTCGCTGTCCATCAAACCGCGCACGGTGATCGTCGGCCTGGCGGCCGGAACAGTGATCACATTCGTCTCCGCCCTGATCCCGGCCCGGCGGGCCTCCAAGGTCTCGGTGATGGCCGCCCTCAGAGAGGATGCCACCGGTCCGGCCCGGGCCGGGTTCCTCCGCCGCGCCCTGGTGGGAGTGGTGATTCTGGTGCTGGGCCTGGCCGGCCTCTTCTTCGGGCTGTTCGGGGATACCGGCTCGGGGCCGAGCCCGATCGTCTACGTAGGAGTAGGGGTCGGGGTGATCTTCCTGGCGGTATTCGTGCTCAGCCCCCTGGTGGCGGGGCCCGTAACCAACCTGCTCGGAAGCGTCCTGGAGCGGTTCACGGGCACGTCCGGCCGGCTCGCCCGGCGGAACGCCATGCGTAGCCCGAGGCGGACAGCCGCCACCGCGGCTGCGGTGACGATCAGCATCACGCTGGTCGCGCTCGCGTCCACCCTCACCGGCTCCATCCGCGGGACGCTCGACGAGGTGCTGGCCGAGAATGTGGAGGCTGACGTGATCGTCCTGCCGGCCGGCCAGTTCGGTGACCCGTCCGCCGCCTTCGCCCCCGAGATCGCGGAACGCTTGGAGGGTATGGACCTCGTGGCGGATCTCACCCGGATCTGGATCGAGTGGGGGCTGGTCACCATCGAGACGCCTACGGGGTCTCTTACCGACGAGATCCTGATCACTGGGGCAGAGACGAACCTGGCCGACTTCATCCCGCCTGACGGGTTTCAGGGCTCGCTCGACCCCGGACCGGGAGAGGTCGTCGTCGAGGCTGCGATCGCCGACGACTACGACGTCGCGTTGGGCGACTCCCTGGTCATCGAGTTCGAGCAGTCCGGCGAGCTCCCATTCACCCTGGTGGGCATCGCGGAAGGGCCCGCCTGGGCCGGGATAGTCGCCGTCCCCGCAGCTGACCTGATATCGGCCACCGGGCGGGACCAGCACTCCCAGGTCTATGCGCAGGCGGTGGAGGGCGCTACCCCGGACGAACTGAAGGCCGCCGTCGAGCCGTTGCTGGCCGACTTCCCGAATGTGGCGGTCCAGACGTTCGAGGATCTGCAGAGCGAGGCCGAGGCCCAACTGAACGGGTTGCTCAACTTCATACTGGCCCTGCTGGCCCTGGCCGTGGTCATCGGGATGCTGGGGGTGACCAACACAATGGCCCTGGCGGTGTTCGAGCGGACCCGCGAGATAGGTCTCCTGCGGGCGGTGGGCCTCGACCGGCGGACCACCCGACGGATGGTCCGGGCCGAAGCGTCGATCGTCTCGGTGTTCGGGGCCCTGATGGGGATCGGCCTGGGCATCTTCTTCGGCTGGGCGCTGATAAAGGCCCTGGAGGACCTGGGGTTCGCGGTCTTTGTCATCCCGTGGCTTCCGTCTTCGGCATCGGTAGCCGGCGTGCTGGGAAGCTTGGTCTTCTGGCTGCTCGCCACCGGAATACTAGGGATCCTGTTCGCGGTCTATCCGGCGTGGAGGGCAGCCCGGCTCAAGGTCATCGAGGCCATCGCCCACCTCTGAGCGCGACATCGGCGGGACGCTGCTCTCGCGTCGCTCTGGTTGGGTAGCCGGAGGATGCAGGCGATCAGGCCGGTTCGACCGGCGTGAGCGTGAAGGAGATCCGGTCGTAGTAGAGGCGGGTTAGGCCCTCGAAACCCGAGTCGGTGCCCACGATCAGCCAGGCGCGGCCTGCCTCGTCCGCCTCCACCACAACCGGACCGTCCATGCTGTCGAGGGTCTTACGGCGGAACTCCTCGCCCGCGATGTCGGGATGCCCCACGACGCCGAGCACCGCCATCTGCTTACCGCCTCGGGACTGGTTGCCCTTGTCGATATCCATCCGGAGGTGGCCGGTGCGGTCGGGTGCCGGAAGGGGCTCGGTGGTGGAGGCACCCGCCTTGACGTACACGCTCTGGCCGGGGGAACCACCTATCCCGATCGAGTCCAGCGGGGCGTTGGTGGCCAGGTCGATGGTCGCGGACACGGTGTAGGAAGCCCCCGAGACGAGGCCTTCCACCTGTCGCTTCAGGTACATGAACAGGTCGTCGCTGCGGTTGTGGCCCTGGAGATAGATGCCCGAGCCGTCCAGGCCGTCGGGAAGGGCGCGGTGTCCGCTGTCGAGTTCATAGATCGACTGGTCGTAGTCCTCCGGCAGGTCGGCGAAGCCGACCACCCAGCCATCGGCGTCGGTCTCGAACGAGAAGTCGAACTCGACCGGGGCCGAGCCGGGCCCGGGACTCTCGTCGCTGCCGTCGGGCGCCTCGCCGTCGGGTGCCTCCGGCTCGGTGGCCTCGGGCTCGGTGGTTGTTGGTTCGGGTGTTTCCGGTTCGGTCACGGTTGGCTCGGGTGCTTCGGGCTCGGGGATGGTTGGCTCGGGTGCTTCCGGTTCGGGGATGGTCGGCTCGGGCACATCCGGAATGCTGGGAGCGTCGCTGGGTGCGCAGCCCGCGATGGCGACTGCCACAAGCACGGTCATCAGCCGCGGCCACCGTTTCAGCCGCTCAGACAGGGACCCTCGCATCACCGACACCACAGGAACTGCAACCGTACCGGTGGGCGAGTCCTCGGCGACTGGGACGCGGGTCTACGGCAGCTTCGCGGCGCGCCCCTTCAGACGGGTCGCCAGCCAGATGACGCACAGCATCCCGACTGCGGCCCACTCAGCCCGGTCTGCGATGCGGACCGCCTCTCCGACGTCGTCGGGGTCGGGCCGAGGTCCGTCCCCCAGCAAGGGGCGATTTTCCTCGGTGTCTCCGTAGCGCAGAGGCCCTCCGAGCTGGCGACCCAGCGCAGCCGCCAACGCCGCCTCGGCCACCCCCGCATTGGGGGACGGATGGGCCGGCGCGTCGCGGCGGACCGCGGCGATGATTTCCCGGGCCCGGTGGAGGCACAGCACCACAACCAGTCCCGCGAAGATCCGGGCTGGAACGTAGTTGGCGACATCGTCGAGGCGGGCCGCGGCCCAGCCGAAGTTGCCGTACCGGTCGTCACGTCGGCCGACCATGGCGTCCATGGTGTTGACCGCCCGGTAGGCGGCCGCGCCGGGCGCACCGGCCACTGCGGCCCAGAACGCAGGGGCGATCACCGCGTCCACGCTGTTCTCGGCCAGCGACTCGATGACCGCCGCGGCGATCCCCGAAGCGTCCAGCTCCGACGGATCACGCCCCACCAGCGACGGCAGCTCTGCCCGGGCCGCGGCCAGATCCCCCGACCCGGCCAACTCGCCGATGCGGCTCGCCACCCGGCGCAGCTCCCGACCTGCCGACACAGCCCAGGTGACCACGGCAGTAGAGCCAGTCGTGAGGCCGGCGGCCGCTCCCATCGCCGCGCCGGTCAGCGCATAGGCCGCTCCGTTCAACCGGCGATCGGCCCACAGCACATGCTCAGCCCGCTCCATGGTGCGCCCGAAGCCAGCCACCGGGTGGACATCGGCCGGGGGCTCGCCGACGAGCCGGTCCAGCAACAGCCCGCCGGCCGCAGCCAGGCAACGCTGCCCAAGCCGGATCAACGGACCGCCCACCACACAGCCGGGAGCGCACCCGACAACACGCTCAGGCCCCCGGCTCGGCCCCGGCCCACACGGCCCGGTACACGGCCTGCGCGATCCTTGAACCCCACCGCGACCTCGGACCGGCGAAACGCTCCGGCGCCCCCTCGCCGGGCCACGCGACGGTGATCGCGTCGGTGGCCGTGCCGGTACCCGGCACACCGCGGGCCGCCAACGCCTGGACCTTGGCCTCGGTGGCCGTGATCGTCGCGTTCACCGCCGCGCCCGGATCGAGCGCCACCGGCACCTGCACCACGAGGTTGATCGTGCCCGGCTCCGCCGGCACAGCCCCTGCGGACGGGTCGGCAGCCCAGGTCGGATGGCTGATCCCGACCGTAGCGTCCACGGCCACACCCTCGAACCCGCATCGCTGCCGCCGCCCTAAGTCGACCGCGGTGAACATCGCAACGCCCGAGCCCTGCATGCCGAGCCCGGCCGCGACCTCCCGGGCATGCTCCGACAGGTCCGTGCGGTCGTAGTCGGACGGTACGCCGATGTTGAGCACCCATTCGATCTCGCCCAGGCCACCGCCCACGGGCGCCGACGACAACACCGCCGTCGGGGCGTCCCACCGCCACACCAGCACACCGCGATGATCGGAGGCCGCGGGAATCAGATGCGGATCGACCGGGACGCTCAAGAGCCGGAGTCGCCGTTGCTCAAGCGGTCCAATGCCCGCGCCAGCCGGTCCAGACCCGGGCTGTCGGGCACAGCCACCCGAACGTGGCCGCGCATGCCGAAGCCGGCGCAGTCGCGCACGACGATCCCCTCGGGAGCCAGGCGCTCACGGAGGCCCGGAGCCCGCACCAGCACCCACGGCGCGTCGGCCGCGACCACATCCCAGCCCCGGCGAGCGAACACGTCGGCCAGCGCGGCGCGGGCCGAAGCGACCTCCCGGGCCCATCGCGGCAAGTCGGCCGACTCCAGCAACTCCGCCAGCACGGCCACGCCCAGGGAACCCACCGCCCACTCCGGCACATGGCGGGCGAAGCGCTCCACATCGTCGGCGATCACATACCCGAGGCGCAGACCGGGGCAGGCGAACAGCTTCGTCAACGAACCGACAACCACGCCGTCGCGCCCCGCCGACCAGCGTCCTGCGGCCAGCGGATAGAAGGCCTCGTCCCAGACGTCGGCCGTCTCGCTGGCTGCGGCCAGCACGCCGCTCGGGTTGTGGGGGTCGCTGCGCCACACAGGGCCGTCGGCACCCCTCGGGTGCAGGCCGAACTCCGGCTCGGAGCGCACCCGGCCGCCGATCTCGCCAGCCACGGCCGCTACCGCCGCCGCGCCGCCGTTGGTCAGCACCAGCCGCTCGGGTTGAACCCCTATCGCATCGGCCAGAAGACGGGTAGCGGCCGAGGGATCGGGGTATCTGCGCAGGGCATCGAGGTGCCGGCGGGCGACCGCGGCCACCTCGGGCGCGAACGGGTTGAGGTTCTGCGACAGGTCGAGGATCGACCCCGGATCGACACCCAGCGCCTCAGCCACACGAGGACCGTCGCCACCGTGCGGACCCGGCGGCGGGACCGAGCGCGACCCGTCCCAGGCTCGACGAGCCGGGACGGCGGGCCCCGCCCGGTCGGACAGCCGTGCCGGTGCTGCATCCACGGGCGCCGATCGTACTGCCACCGAGTCGGCTGCTCCGTTGGAACGAACCGGGGCCGCCCAGAGGCCGAGCGGGCAGGCGGCACCAGTACCGGGCTTCGCGGAGACGCTGAGCGAGGCCGTGGCCCGAGCGGCCCGTGAGCGCAGCGAACAAGAGC